>CATLIP010000124.1 GCA_949957035.1 uncultured Lachnospiraceae bacterium | reverse complement strand
GGGGAGCTGCATCACCTGTTCTATACAACGACAGGTAATGGTACAGCCGTTGCATCATCCAAGGCTTTCGCTGCTGAGTTCTCTCAGAAGCTTAAGAACGACGGTGTAGACGCAGTAATCCTCACCTCCACATGAGGTACCTGTACTCGTTGCGGTGCAACGATGGTAAAAGAAGTAGAGAGAGCAGGAATCCCTGTTGTACACATCTGTACGGTAACTCCTATTTCTATGACAGTTGGCGCGAACAGAATCGTACCGGCTATCGCTATTCCACATCCTCTTGGAAATCCTGCATTGGATAAAGACGAGGAGAAGAGCCTCCGTCGTAAGATTGTTGAGAAGGCATTGGTTGCTCTTGAGACAGAGGTTGACGGACAGACAATTTTCGACTAAGTTCCGTAAGTGAGACAGACCGGAAATTGTCCGATAGATTTTATTTTAATTGAATAAGTGGCGTAGTGTAAGATAGAATTACACTATGCCACTATAAAAAGGAGAAATTTCGTTATGAGCAAAATTTATGACGTGATTGTTCTGGGTGCAGGCCCTGCAGGTTTAGCAGCGGGACTGTATGCAGGAAGAAGCCGCCTTTCCGTATTGATTATCGAGAAGGGACAGGACGGCGGACAGATTGCGATTACAGATGAGATTGAGAATTATCCAGGACAGACAGTTGAGGGTGAGTCAGGACCGTCTCTGATTGCAAGAATGACAGAGCAGGCGAAAAAATTCGGCGCTGAGCGCGTATCCGACACGATTACGGAAGTATCCCTTGAGGGAGAAGTCAAAGTGTTGAAGAGCGCAAAGGCTGAGTATCAGGGAAAGAACGTAATTATCGCTACAGGCGCTCACGCAAGACCGATTGGCTGTAAGGGTGAGGCGGAGTACATGGGCAAGGGCGTATCCTACTGTGCTACCTGTGACGCTAACTTCTTTGAGGACTTTGAGGTATACGTAGTAGGCGGCGGCGATTCTGCCGTTGAGGAAGCTATGTACCTGACGAAGTTCGCAAGAAAGGTAACCCTGATTCACAGAAGAAATGAGCTTCGTGCTGCGAAGTCCATTCAGGAGAAGGCATTCAAGAATCCAAAGCTTGAGTTTATGTGGGATTCAGTCGTAGAGGAGCTTGGCGGAGACGAGATTCTGTCAGAGATGACGGTTAAGAACGTGAAGACAGGCGAGATTACGAAGGTTACTGCAGACGAGGACGACGGAATGTTCGGTCTGTTCGGATTCATCGGAACCATCCCGAACTCCAAGGTTTTTGAAGGAATCATCGACATGGATGAGCGTGGATATATTAAGACAGATGAAGATATGCACACCAATATCCCGGGCGTATACGCTGCAGGCGATGTTCGTATCAAGAGCTTAAGGCAGGTAGTAACTGCAGCGGCAGACGGAGCGATTGCAGCGGTTCAGGTAGAAAGAAGCATGTCAGACTACTTCTAAATCGGGCAGTTTCCGGACTGTGTGAGGAGCAGTTCCCTATGGAGCCGTAAATCACAGCTTTGAGATAGGAAATAGATACGCTTATATGAGTAATGTCATCAAGCGGTAAGCGTGTTTATAGAAACCTGATTATCAGGCTTCGATATCATAATATCAATAAAGGAGGATGATAGAAATGATAGATGTAGATAAGAATACATTCCAGACTGAGGTTCTGGAGGCAGAAGGGTATGTATTCGTAGACTTTTATGGTGACGGCTGTGTACCATGTCAGGCTTTGATGCCGAAGGTACATGAGTTTGCTGACAAGTATGGTGATAAGATGAAATTTACATCTCTTAACACAACAAAGGCTCGCCGTCTGGCAATCGGACAGAAGATTCTTGGACTTCCTGTAATGGCTATTTATAAGGATGGACAGAAGGTAGAAGAGGTTGTAAAGGAAGAGGCAACACCAGAGAGCATCGAGGCGATGATTCAGAAATATATCTAATCGATATAGTTCTTAATCATATAAATGTTTTTTACCACACAAGAAAGGAGAAAGCATAATTATGGCTATTTTAGAAGGGAAAAAAGCAATAATTATCGGAGACCGTGATGGAATTCCGGGACCGGCAATCGCTGAGTGCGTACAGACTGCCGGTGCAGAAGTAGTATTTTCATCAACGGAATGTTTCGTCTGAACGAGCGCAGGCGCAATGGACTTAGAGAATCAGAAGAGGGTTAAGGATTTTGCTGACGAGTATGGTGCAGAGAACTTGGTAGTAGTTCTTGGTGCAGCAGAAGGCGAAGCTGCAGGTCTTGCAGCTGAGACCGTAACAGCAGGAGACCCGACATTCGCAGGTCCATTGACAGGGGTCCAGCTTGGACTCACGGTATATCACGTATGTGAACCAGAGATGAAAGAGGAATTCGACGAGGCTGTTTATGATGAGCAGGTAAGTATGATGGAGATGGTACTTGATGTTGACGATATCGTCAGCGAGATGAGTTCTATCAGAGACGAATTCTGTAAGTATTTATAAGAGATAGGATTTAAGAGGGGCGGACTCTATGGTGACCCACCAGGGTCTGCCCTTTTTTACAAAAACCCTTCTGTATGGAAGAAATGAAAGGTGGTAAATAAAGCAATGAACAGTGTAATCAGAGGCGCCAGCTACGTGCTTGCGCATACACCACAGATGGTGGTATATAATGGAACTACTCAGACCACAGAGAGAATCGTAAATCCGGAGTCTGAGTATCTGAAAGAGTTAGAGAGCCATTTACGTTCCTATGAGGAATGTGTAAACTACTGGCCAAACCAGGTATATATCGGCAATGCGACGCCGGAAGATCTTGCAGGTGTGGAGTTCCCATACTATGACAAGGTGAAAGAAGGCGCAGAGAGATACGGCAAGTACGGCGAGATTATGCCGGAGGAAGAGTTCATTCTTCTGGTACAGGCATGCGACCAGTTCGAGGTCGTTAAGATTGACAAGGATTTCGTAAGCGCCCATAAGGATGCATTTGCGAAAGATCCAATCATCACAGAGGATATTGCAGCAAGGGTTGAGGTCGGCGTAGAGCTGTCCGAAATCGAAGCGGCAGTAAAGGACGAGCATGCAGAGGGAATCTATGTGGCAGGCAAGCTGGTTGCTTGTGTGAAGAGAGCACACGATATCGACGTGAACCTGTCTGCCCACGTTATGCACGAGAACCTGATGAGCAAGGCGTCAAGCGTACTGGCTCTGTTATACGGCGTAAGAAATGCAGGAATCAGCAAAGATGATATCGAGTATGTCATCGACTGTGCAGAGGAAGCATGCGGAGATATGAACCAGAGAGGCGGCGGCAACTTCGCAAAAGCGGCAGCAGAGATTGCAGGTCTTAACAATGCGACAGGATCCGACAGTCGTGGTTTCTGTGCCGGACCATCTCATGCACTCATTGAGGCGGCTGCTCTGGTAAAATCCGGCGCATACAAGTGTGTGGCAGTAACAGCCGGCGGATGTACCGCAAAGCTTGGTATGAATGGAAAAGACCATGTGAAGAAAGGTCTTCCAATCTTAGAGGACTGTCTTGCAGGCTTCTGTGTGATTCTTTCTGAGAACGACGGAGTAAATCCGGAGATTAACCTTGACATTCTGGGACGCCATACTGTTGGAACAGGAAGCGCACCGCAGAACGTTATCGGAAGCCTTGTAGCCGACCCGCTTGAGAGAGCAGGACTTAAGATTACAGACATCGACAAGTTCTCACCTGAGATGCAGAATCCGGATATCACGAAGCCGGCAGGCGCAGGCGACGTTCCGATGGCAAACTACAAGATGATTGCAGCCTTGGCTGTAAAGAGAGGCGAGCTTGACAGAAAAGAACTGGCAACCTTCAGCACCAACCATGGTCTGACCGGATGGGCGCCGACGCAGGGACATATTCCGTCAGGTGTACCTTACATTGGATTCGCAAGAGAGGATATCCTTGCAGGAAAGATGAAGACAGCTATGATTATCGGAAAAGGAAGCTTGTTCCTTGGACGTATGACCAACCTGTTCGACGGTGTTTCCTTCGTAATCCAGGCAAATACAAAGGCAGAAGCAGAGAAAGCTTCCGGTGTATCTGAGGAAGAGGTAAAGGGATTGATCGCAAAGGCGATGAAGGATTTCGCAGCTTCCCTGATTGCAGAGTAAGGGGGACGGTAACGATGGCAAATAATATTGAGAGAATGATTGCCGATACCTTTATGGAGATGGCGCAGGGCCTTGAGACGGGAAGTTTTGGCAAGAGGCCGAAGGTAGCCCTTACAGGTATGGGCAGCGAGCATGGGGAAGAGAACTCCATGAAAGCAGCCGTAGAAGCGGCAAAAGACGGAATCGACGTATACTATATCGGAACATTAGAGGCCGAAGGCGTGACCACCATCAAAGTGGCCAACGATGAGGAAGGCCATGACCGTATGGAAGAGATGCTGAAAAATGGAGAGGTAGACGCAGCAGTTACCATGCATTTCCCATTCCCAATCGGCGTGTCTACCGTAGGACGTTGTGTGACGCCTGCAACTGCAAAAGAGATGTTTATCGCAAACACAACCGGAACCTCCAGTACAGACCGTATTGAGGGAATGATTAAGAATGCGATTTATGGTATTATTACCGCTAAGGCCTGCGGAACGAAGAATCCGACTGTGGGTATCCTGAATGTAGACGGCGCGCGTCAGACAGAGAAGGCGCTGAAGCAGTTACAGGAGAAGGGATATGATATTGCATTTGCAGAGTCTGGAAGGGCAGACGGCGGATGTGTGATGAGGGGAAACGATGTGCTTCAGGCGTCTCCGGATATTATGGTTACGGATTCTCTGACCGGAAATATTCTGGTGAAGATGCTGTCTTCCTTTAACACAGGGGGAAGCTTCGAGGCAACTGGCTATGGCTATGGCCCGGGAATTGGAGAGGGTTATGAGCAGTTAGTCATGATTGTATCCAGAGCCAGCGGCGCTCCGGTTATTGCAAATGCAATCCGCTATGCAGGCCAGCTTGTAAGAGGCAAAGTATTCGAGGTTGCAAAGGCAGAATTTGCGGCAGCGAAGAAGGCAGGACTCAAGGATATCTTAGATGCTCTTAAGGCTTCTCAGAAGCCGGCAGGGGCGGCAGAAGAAGTGAAAGAGCCTCCGAAGGAAATCGTAACCGCACAGATCGCAGGTATCGAGGTCATGGACTTAGAGGATGCTGTGAAAGCGCTGTGGAAGATTAACATTTACGCAGAGAGCGGAATGGGATGTACCGGACCGATTGTGCGTGTGTCCGACGCGAACCTTGCTAAGGCAGAAGAAGAGCTTAAAAAAGCCGGATATATTAATTAAACAGAGACACCGAAAGGTTTCGGGGGAAAGTGGCATCTTGTTTCGGGATGCCACTTTCCTTTGTATCAGGCAGGTCCTATAATGAGACCGTAAGGTAGGTGTTAATAGTTTATGGAAGCGGTTTTGAGAGTAAGGGTTCCAGGCATTATTGTGTCTTGGAGGAAAGTGATGAGAGGATGCCTGGTTATCATATGGTTTGGCATCTTATTTCTCTGCGTGCAGAATTGTGCAGAGAGGAATGAAGCATTAAAGGCTGCGCCGGCTGGCAGCGCTGTGAAACATCGGGCTGTATCGATTGCGAGAGAGGCAGATTTGACGGGCGCCTATGGGAGTGCAAAGGCAGGGGTGTCAGACATGAGAAAAGGACTGACAGAGTTCTCTGTTAATTTGGGTGCGGCAGTAAAGTCTGTTCCGGCACAAAATATTTTGGAAGAGAGTCAATCTGACCTTACATTTATTCAGGCCCCAAGAGTGACAGAGGCGGTCTGTGCTCTGCCGGAAATCGATTTTGAAGTGGCAGATGAAAGTGGAAGCACAAGCGCCGTACCGCCGGTAATCTCAGAAGAAGAGACTGTGATTACAGAGGATTCGCCGATTATCGAAGAGATAGACGTACCAGAAGAAAATATGATTCCGGAAGAGCCGGCAGATACAGAGAATACTGTGTTTCCGGAAGAAATAAATGGATTTATTTTGGATAGTGAAGGATATATTACTGGGTACACAGAGCAGATAAATATTGGAGACGGCCTGCTGTTTATTCCAGAGAGCGCAAATTGTGTGGGAATCAGAAGCGGCGCAATAGACGGACTGGGTGAAAGTATCACAGAGGTTTATCTTTCGGCAAATATCACAGACATTGAGGCTGGTGTGTTCGATGGATTTCCGTATCTGATGTTTGTGGAAGTATCAGGGGATAATTCTTGTTATTACAGTGAGAATGGGATTTTGTATTCCATATCCGGTGAAGAAATTTTCTGTCCTTATGGAAGAATAATTGAATAAAGAGAGCAAAAGAAAAGGGATGATTTCTCTGCTGCGGCAATATACTGATCTGTAGAATTGTTGCTGCAGACAGAGGTATTATCCCTTGAATTGTTTTTTGTCTGCATATGAAAAATCCTGTGAATAAGCACATTTGATTTATTGTACATTTCTATTAATAGAAGAAATTCCTGTTATTTTTAGAGGTCAGGTGCTATAATTGAGAAAAGATTTTTTCAGGAGGCTTTGGTATGAAGATTCAGCAGATTAGAAGAGACAAAGATGAATACATGGATATGCTTCTCCTGGCTGACCCGCAGCGGGATATAATCGAAAGCTATCTTGATAAGAGTGAAATGTTCGTCCTGGTTAATGGAGGAGACGTCTGTGCAATCTGTGTGGTGGAGCTTTTAAAGAATCGGAAATGTGAACTTAGAAATATCGTTACCCGAGAAGAAGACAGGGGAAAAGGTTATGCAAAATATATGATTCGCCACATCTGTGAGCATTACGGTAACCGGTGCGACACTATGTATGCGGGTACCGGCAATTGCAAAAAGAATCTTGATTTTTTAGGAAAATGCGGATTTGTCAACTCTCATATTGTGGCGAACTACTACCCAGAACATTACAGCGAGTCAATCTATGAAGGAGAGGTGAAGCTGACGGATAAGATATATCTGAAAAAACAGCTGGACTCGGAGATTAACGTGAAGAAGGTCGTAGATTTGGCATTAGAGGCAGGAAGAATCCTGTTGAAGAACGGCGCGGAAATTTTTCGGGTGGACGAGACGATTATTCGAATCTGCAATCGTTTTCATGTGGAATATGTCGACACTTTTATCCTTAGCCATGCCATTTTCATCAGCGCTGAGAATGGCATGGAGGAAGCAT
>CATLIP010000123.1 GCA_949957035.1 uncultured Lachnospiraceae bacterium | reverse complement strand
GCCGCCGCATATACCCGCCCGGCCAGCGGCCCAGCTCCCGCCTCATCGCACCCGCATACGGCGCCAAACCCCTGTCCTTCCGCGGCAAGCTCTAAATCCCAGCTGGGCATATCCCTCTCATCCCCCAATCATCTGTCCCACGTCAACTCCCAGCATGGTAGCCGCTGTAGTCGGTCCCGGCGTAGGCGGAACCAGACAGTGGGTCAGCTGAAGACCCGCAGCCATGGCAAGGGCAAGACCCACCAGAGATTTGCCCGTAACCTTTGATATCGCTTTACACAAAGGGGCAAAGATTACGATTGCAGAATCTGCAAACACCGGAATCGAGATGAACCATCCTGTGATTGCAAGCGCCCATTCCTCTTTCTTCTTTCCCACCGCCTTGATAAAGGAATACGCCATCCTCTCTGCAGCGCCGGATTTTTCTAAGATTCCGCCCATCATAACGCCAAGGCCGATGATAATGCCTGTACTCTTCAATGTATTTCCAAAGCCATCCTGAATCGCCGTGACCAGGCCGGTAATCACGGCGCCGTCATCCTGCGTAACATCCACGAACGGCATACCGCCGATAATTCCTGCGATGCAGCACGCAGCCAGTAATGCGATAAATGTATGCACCTTGGTCTTGGACACCAGTACAACCATAACCACAATGCCCAGAATCAGGCCCAACATCATACGTGTAGATTCACTCATTTTTCCCACCTCATATTATGTAAAATTTTTCCTGATTCATTGTCTATTTCTTTTCTACGGAAGTATCGGCAATCTTCTCATAGTATTTTACAATCGCGCTATGGTCGTCCTTCTCATTGCCGTCTGCCTTGAGCGCCTGCATAATCTCCATAACCTGTGAGGTAAACGGAACCGGAGAGCTTACCGCATGTGCTGCATTCAGTGCATTATTCAGATCCTTAATATGTAGTTCGATACGAAAGCCCGGCTTAAAGTCATGCGCCATCATCATAGGAGCCTTAGCGTCCATGACCGTGGAACCGGCCAGCCCTCCCCGGATTGCCTTATAAACCAGCTCTGGATCTGCACCGCTTTTTACCGCCAGCGTCAGCGCCTCGGATACTGCGGCAATATTCACGGCGACAATTACCTGATTTGCCAGCTTCGCCACATTTCCTGAACCCAGAGGCCCTACATATACAACAGAACCAGCCATCGCCATCAATAAGTCATAATACTTATCGAAATCTTCTTTCGTTCCACCTGCCATAACAGAAAGCGTTCCGTCGATTGCCTTAGGCTCTCCGCCGCTCACTGGTGCGTCCATCATATGAATTTCCTTCTTCGCTAATTCTGCGCCAATCGCTTTCGACTCTACCGGGTCAATGGAACTCATATCAATCACCACCGTGCCGGCCTTGGCTGCCTCAAGGATTCCATCTGCGCCCAGGCACACCTCCCGCACATGGGGAGAATTGGGAAGCATTGTGATAATTACCTGACACTTCTTTGCAACGTCTGCCGGACTTTCTGCCGCCTCGGCTCCAAGCGCCGCCACTTCCTCTACGCTTGCACGGCTTCTGTTGTAAACCACCAGCTCATAACCTGCCTTAATAAGATTCTTGCTCATAGGCTTTCCCATAATTCCAAGTCCGATAAATCCGATTTTCATGATTCTACTCTCCTTATCCTGTTTTCTTAAATTTGATATCCAAGGCGCCTTGCGTTTCTGTGATTATTTTAAGAAGTTCCGGAAGAAAAATCCATTAGCAGAATTTATAAGTCTCCTGACCCGATTTTATTTCATTTTTCCATTCATTCATAAAACGAAAAAATAATTTCAATATTTATTTCATTTCTATTCTTTTTATTTCCCATCCTTTCAATTCGTGCTTTGTTTCCGCCTTATGTAACTTGTCATGAAATGAAAAATTCATTTTGTGAAATTCTTGACTAATGTTTCAATACTCTTCCTGCCATTTATATACTTCTGCTCATTGACGGATTGGAGAAAAAACTCTCATGACAGACAGGAGCAATAAGTCACATTCAAACTGGCATGGTTATATTTACAATTATTGGCTCTTTTTTTCAATCCAGATATGGTATAAAGTATCTACATCAGCAAAGGCGCCATGTATTTACATAATAAGAACAAGAAAAGAGGTAATTCTAATGAACACGAATACGAATCTGAAAAAAATTGTCATGACAGCATTATTCGCCGCATTAGCCTGCGCAGCAACAATGTCCATCCGCATCCCCACACCGGGAACCAGCGGATATATACATCCCGGCGACGCAATCGTCATCCTTTCCGGCGTAATTCTTGGTCCAATCTGGGGACTTCTGGCGGCAGGAATCGGTTCTGCCATGGCAGACCTTCTGGGAGGATATTTTATCTACGTACCGATTACATTTGCAATCAAAGGAATCATAGCATGGATTGCCGGCATCCTCTATCAAAGGCTTGGCAGAACCTCCAAAAGCCAGTGTACAGCCGTCATTCTTGGCGGAGTTGCAGACATCCTTCTGGTAGCCGGCGGATATTTCGTCTGCGAGATACCTCTCTATGGAGTGTCTGCTGCAATGGCAAGCGTTCCCGCCAATCTGATTCAAGGACTCAGCGGGCTTATCATTGCATTTGTCCTGTATCCCATCCTGTTGGCAATACCTGACATCAAGCAGCTGGCCCGCAGCTAACACGCCTAAAAGCTTCATCCTGTAGGATAAAAAGAAAACAAAAAGTCAGGGATTGTTGCAAAATACAGCTTATATAACAACTGTTTTACAACAATCCCCAACTTATGCAAAGCGCTATATTTCCTGTCTGGCCGTTATCTGTCTATATCTCTCATACATACGGTTCCATCTTGTCGTATCCTTCGGTTCATAACAGCAGATATCAAAAGACTCTCTTATCATTCTTATAGATTCATCCCCATTTTCCATGAATCCAAGCGCCTTCATTTGAATCATTGCGTTGCCAATTGCCGTCGCTTCTACTGGCCCTGCGCTGACACGTTTTCCGGTTGCATTTGCAATATACCTGCAAAATGCTCTGTCCTGAACCGCTCCTCCCAATAAATAGAGTGTATCCACTGTCTCACCGACTATATTTTCCAAATCCTCAATCGCCTCTCGGTATTTAAACGCCAATGACTCCATCACAGTTCTGTAAATTTCTCCCTGATTCTCCATCACCGGCTGGCGTGTCCGCACACAATATTGGTTGATTGCCTTCTCCATATCAAGCGGCGCCACAAACAGCTCGTCATCCACGTTAATCATATGAGAAAATGCCTCCGCCTTTTCTGATTCCTCTGTCAAAAAATCATAGTCAATCTTCTTGCCTTGAAGCTTCCAACATTTTCTAAGTTCCTGAATCAGCCACATTCCCATGATAGACTTTACCAGCTTAATCTTTCCAAAGGCCGCGCCTTCATTGGAATAGCCTTTGTCATAGATTTCATTCGTAATAAGCGGTTCATCCAGAATCTTACCAATCACAGACCATGTGCCGGAGCTGATAAAAATGTAATTCTTCTCCTTCGCGGGAACCGCATAGGCCGCTGAAGCCGAATCATGGCCTGCCGCAGCAGTCAGCCGAATCTCCTTATCATCGGACAATCCAATCATTCTTTTTGTCCTTAAGCTGAAATTCCCTTTAAAAGCCCCTGTCATAACAACCTCTGGAAATAACCTTGAGTCCAGTCCAAGCTTGTGGAAGATGATTTCCGACCATTTTTTCTGTTTTAAATCATACATCTGTGTCGTGGACGCACTTGAGTACTCTATAGTACAATTTTCCGTCAGAAAATACCCCAAAATGTCCGGAATCATAAGAAAACATTTCCCATGATTCAAAAAATCAGGTTTTCTTCTCTGAAGCCCCTGCAGCTGATAGACGGAATTGTACCACATATCCTGTACCCCGGTTAACCGAAACAAGCCTCTTTTTCCAAAAATCTTATCAGCTTCTTCTATCATCCCTCCTGCCTGCCCGTCCCGGTAATGATATGGGTTACACATCAATTCTCCTTCTGCGTCCAGCAGTGCAAAATCAACACCCCAGCTGTCAATAGCAACCGACTCTATACTGCCGTTTCCGTGAACTGCTTCCTTCAAACCGGCTATTATCTCCCGATATACATACAGTATGTCCGTATACAAACGGGAGCCCACAGGAACTCCTTCATTGGCAAACCGATGGACTTCTTCAAACTCCAGTTTTCCGTCTCCCATTGCGACGCTAATCACTCTGCCGCTGGACGCTCCCAGGTCTATAGCAATTACCTTCTTCTTATCCATCCTGCACCCCTTTCGCCGTACAATTATTTTAGTCCAAATCCTTCTCTAATCTCTTTTAGACCGTCTTCATCAATAGGGATAATCTCTCCTTGATTCTTAGACATTACGATGGACATGGCGCTATATTCCGTAACCTCCAGCCTGTCAAATGTTTTCAGCATACTTTCCCCTGTTACTATCAGACAATCATGGTCTGCCATGACAATCGGCGTGCTCTCGTTAAACATATCCGCAATTGTTTCCGGTTTCTCAAGCATCAGCGGTTTCTTCACACGGGGAATATCCCGCATCATAATGTAACTCTCAGGAATGGTCTTGGAATCCAGTGGTTCCCCTGTTACGGCAAAGGCCATCACATTCTGAGGCTGACAGATTATAATACTGTTAATCTCCGGATGAGCATCATAGATTGCACGATGAAATTCTGTCACTCGACTCGGGTTCTTCCCAAACTCTGATTTTCCATTATCAATGGCCACAATATCCTCCGGTGCAAGATGCAGACGGTCCTTATGACGCGGCGTTATCACAAACCGTTCGTTGTCAATCCGCTCAGAAAATGAACCTTGAACGCTTGTAACAATCTGTTGACGGTATGCTCTGGCAGCAAAATCACAAATCTCTTTTCTGGCCGCTTTCTCCCGGCTATTATATTCCCCTGATACGAAATCTTCTCTGTGGACGTTCAAGGCGTCTGCACATTCTTGAATGGTTTCTTCCTCAAGAACCTTAAGCTTCCCCAGCGTTGCCGCATGAATCTGCAGCCTGGCAGCTGACTCCATAGTCTCAAATCTTCCAAATGCATCCTGCATATTTTCTGCGCCTACAACGACTCCATGATTCTCTAGCATAACCACGTCATATCCCTGTCCAAACACTTCGGCAATGTACTCCCCAAGCTGCCTGCTTCCCGTCATAGCATACTTCGCCATACCGACCTTTCCACATTCCCAGTAAACCTGCGGACAGATTCTGGTCTTTGGAATCTTTCTGACTATAGAAAATGCCACCAGCGCTGAAGGATGTGCATGTAAAACTGCTTTCAGATCCTTTCTTGTCTCGTATATCATTTGATGAAACGGGTACTCGCTGCTGGGCTTGTGCCGTCCAACAATGGTTCCGTCTTTCTTAATACATACCATGTCTTCTTTCGTAAGCGTTCCTTTGTCAATGGATGCAGGTGTAATCCACATATCTCCGTTCTCATCTTTAATGGACAGATTTCCTCCAGAGGTTGTAGTAAGACGCTGGTCGTATACTCTTTTAATCATCTGTGTAAGCTGCTCGGCAGGATGTAGTACATTTAAATTCATTTCTTTCTTCCTTTCTGTTTATTGAGTTGCATTTATTTGTTTAACTGATTTTTATCATACACTGTGGGGAATTTTTCGTCAACTAATGATAAGAAATATCTAAAAAGAAAGCCAAATCCTGATATTAAAAAATACTTCAAACATAAGCTGAGCGAAGCTTGACACTTTCCTCCCTCAGGTCTTACAATAAAATTATCAAGAATCGGAGGTGAAAAATTATGTTGCATGAAGTATCTTTTCAATCTTTTAACGAACGCGACGACATTCAGGGCTGGATCTACGTACCTGCCGCAAAGCCGAAGGGTATTGTCCAGCTCATACACGGTTTTGGCGAGCATTCCAGACGGTATATCCACATGATCTCCGCCTTTCTGGACGCCGGCTATATCGTAGCTGCCGACGACCATACCGGCCATGGAAAGACAGCCATGGTCAATGACGCATGGGGAGACTGGGGCGATAAAGGGCCCCATACGATGATGGAGGACGAGCATACTTTAAAGAAAATTGTCTGCGAAAAATATCCAGACCTTCCCTATTTTCTGTTCGGACACAGCATGGGTTCTTTCATCACGAGAGATTTTATGGCAAAATACGGAAGCGAACTTTCCGGTGCAACGATCTGCGGAACTACCGGTATCTTCCGTGGCGCGAAAGAAGCGGGAGAAGTGATAAAAAAAGCGATCGATAACGGTCAGGCTCTTGAATCAGACCCGGCGCTTCTAGGCCGGCTCCTTGGATGGATGTGCGAGCGCTGCGGTGAAGTTCATATCGGAAATGAATGGATCTGCGCAGATCCTTATGTGCAAAAGGACCACGCAGAAGATCCTTTCGACGCATTCACAAAACCTACCAGCAATCGTTCTCTATATGATTTTGTGCAGATGATGCTCCAGATCGAAGGACATGAGTGGGCAGACAAAGTACCAAAAGATCTTCCGATCTACAATATCGCCGGAGATCAGGATCCTGTCGGAGAATACGGAAAGGGCGTATATGAAGTGTCTAACTGGCTGACCGAGACAGGACATACCGTGACAACGAAGCTTTACTCTGGTTACCGCCATGAGATACATAACTACGCAGATATCAAATGCGAAGTAGAATCAGGGATCATTGCATTTATGGACAGCGTTCTTGCTTAAGCATCGGGTAGGAGGCTGCCCATTAATTGAACTTATCTTCAATCAGCTAACAAAAAAGAAACCTTGTATAATTCCAATACAAGGTTTCTTTAAATGAAAAGCCAGAGTAGATCAACACTTTTCGTTAATATTTTGCGTCGTCTGTATACTCTTCGAAAGTATCCTTACCTACATCAGATGTACTGATACTGGCGCTGTTGTGTCTCACACCAGAATCTCTATAAGTGGGTGTGCCTGCAAAAACGCTGTTATCCAGACGAAACCGACTGATCAGCCCCTTGAGCACATTAGCCTGTCCTGAGAGCTCCTCACTTGCGGCGGCTGACTCTTCAGCGGTAGCAGAGTTCGTCTGCACTACACTGGAAATCTGATCCACAGCCGCGGAAATTTGAGAGAGAGAATTAGCCTCATCTTCGGTGGCGCTGGAGATCAAGTTGACAGCCTCCAAC
>CATLIP010000122.1 GCA_949957035.1 uncultured Lachnospiraceae bacterium | reverse complement strand
CATAACATATAGCCATATAACTTATCCTAAAACATACTTATACCATGCTACATTATATTTATACCACTTTTATTCCGCTTTGAAAAGGTTTTTTAGGCCAACTTTTTTACGTTTTCTGCCATTATACGCCATTATAATGACAGAATAAAGCCCCAAATGCGAAAAACAGCATAAATTTGTATTTTTGAGCGGCATTTTTGTGTTTAATTGAATTAATTATATTGTAAAATATTTTTACAGATATTGACAAATATTTACTGCAAAATGTGACAGGAAACTTTTAAACACATATTTACTTTTTTAGCAAAACGTTATAAAATAGAAAGTGTATATTACTCGTTATTTTATATCTTTACTATTATTATGTACTAGGAGGAATGAAACGTGTTTAGAAACTTGAAGGTGAGAAGTAAACTACTTCTCTCATTTGGAATCATGATGTTGTTCTATATTATCGCAATTATCGTGGCCAATTACGGACTCGGGAACGTTCTCGACGGATTAGATAACTTTTATACCCGTCCTTATCCCATGGTCCGTTATTCTCTTGAAGCCGAGTCAGCCACCCGACAGAATCAATTGAATATGTTCCGCGCTCTGACAACAGAGGACGAGGCAACGAGCCAGGAGCTTCTGTCACAAGTTAATGAACTTGCCCAGAGCATGTCCGACGCTCTCGACCAACTGACTGAGATTTATGGCTCTGACGACGCGTTAGTATCGGCCGCTCTTGACGCCGCAGCCAAGCTAAAGGCATCCCGTGAAGAGGCGTTAACCTATCTGGAGTCACACCAAGGCCAGCTCGCTCTTACTGTATTGAACGGAAAATATGCGGAAGCCGGCATTGAATTTCAGGAAGCAATCGACGCTATCATCGAAAGAGCGGAGACCAACGCCGAATTATTCTACGACGAAGGCCATGAGACCAAGAAATTCTCTACTATTCTGTTGCTGGGCGTTGCAGTATTCAGCCTTATTGTAATCTGTATCCTTGCAGTGCGGCTGACTAAGAGCCTTACCGCTCCAATCGTAGAGATTGAAGGCGCTGTAAAAGAGATGGCAAAAGGTAATATGCATACGAATGTTACATACGAATCGAATGATGAATTGGGCGGACTTGCCGAGAATCTGCGTTTCGTGTTAAAAACCTTGTCCGGCTATATCGAGCATATCAGCCAGAGACTTGGTTCTCTCGCGGACGGCGACTTGTCCGTAGAGATGGATATGGATTACCTTGGAGATTTCCAATCTCTCAAGAGTTCCTGCAGTAAGATTATTGAGTCTCTGAACGACGCCATGAGTCAGCTTCATCAGGCATCCGAACAGGTTGCAGAAGGCTCCGAACAGGTATCAAGCGGCGCTCAGGCATTAAGCCAGGGCGCAACCGAGCAGGCAAGTTCCGTTGAAGAGCTGGTTGCCACGCTTAACGAATTATCCGATAAGGTCAACAAAACCGCGCACAATGCGCGCGACGTCAACGATCTCATGGGTCTGACCGTAGGTGAGATTGACAACAGCAATAAGATGATGGAATCCATGATGACCGCCATGACGAGAATCAACGAATGCTCAAGCGAGATTGAGAAGATTATCAAGACGATTGAAGACATTGCATTCCAGACCAATATTCTTGCGCTGAACGCTGCTGTTGAGGCTGCCCGCGCAGGAGAAGCCGGCAAGGGATTTGCCGTAGTTGCAGACGAGGTAAGAAGTCTTGCTTCTAAGAGCCAGGAAGCTGCCAAGGATACCACCGCATTAATCAGCAATTCCCTTACTGCTGTTTCTGAGGGAAATCAGATTGCGTCAGATACTCAGGAATCACTGTTAAAGGTTGTATCAAGCGCACAGAAGATTTCCGAGAACATGGCTGCCATCACAGAGGCATCCGATATGCAGGCCGAAGGAATCCAGCAGGTTACGCTGGGGATCGACCAGATTTCCTCTGTTATCCAGACGAATTCCGCTACAGCTCAGGAGAGCGCTGCTGCCAGCGAAGAACTCTACAGCCAGTCAAGTCTGCTTAAGAGCTTAGTTGGACGTTTCCGGTTGAAGAAGATGGCCGGACCTATGACTCCGGTTTCTTCAAGAACTCCTGACCCGATTCCGGCCGCTGCTCCGATTCCGGTCGCTGCTCCAATTCCAGAGCCTGCTCCGGTTTCAGAGACAGTGGTTGTACCGCCTCCTACTCCAAAGACCACACCGGCGGCAAGCACCGGAACTTTTGTGGATGATATGGCAAAATATTAAAAGTTTCATTATACAAGAAAAGGACTTCATTCTTATGTTGAATGAAGTCCTTTTCTTTATTTCTGCTACTCTTCTATCATTTTACATACGAACTTATGAACCTTCTCGCCGCATGTTCCATCACTGTTTGCTGCAATCTTCTTATATTCCTCTATCTGTTTCTCCTTGTCAAATGCAGCACCGGTAATATTCCCCTCCAAAAGTGACGGCAGCGTATTGAATACATTCTCTTCACAGGCATACTTAAGCCACTCCGAATTTTTATGGAATCCCGGTTCCTGCGCCTTTAATTCATTTAAATCAAATTCCAGCGCTATCTCTTCACAAGTATCATTTACCAAATCCACCTTATAAAGTTTCCTGTCAAGGGCTGAATACAGACAATACTCTCCTTCTTTGCAGAAAGGTCTTTGCAGAAAGACGCTCTTGCCGTCTGTATGGAAATATCCGTTCTTCTCTGTCTCCGGCATCTCAAAGGGAGGCTGCCACCGGGTAATCTCTCCGGTCTCCTTGTCAAGCCGCATAAACGCGCTTGCCCAGTTCGGTGACAGATATACGTATCTCCCCGCAAATGCCGCAGAACCGAAGGGCCGTTCCATACAGTCATATCCAAACACTCCATGCTTACAGGTCAGTCCATCCGGATAATTGCCATATTCACGGACTTCTTTGCCTGCCGGGTTCCATCTGGATACCACATTACCTGAGTAAGGCAGGAACCATAACTCTTCTCCGTCTGATGCAAGGGCATAGCAGCCATATACATTCGCCTCTGTCTCTATTATCTTCTCTTCTCCTGTCTCCGGATTGATTACCAATATCTTTGGCTCTGCAGGCGAGGCGATATACAGGCATCCGTCATGTATGCAATAGCCGCCAATCTGTTTCATTCCCTCTGCGTCTGCGAACAGCACATCGAGATTCTCCTGGAAATACCAAATCTTATCGGTCTCAGCGTCATATCTTACAATAGCCGGATATTGATCCGGAATCAAGAAGATGTATTTCCCACATCCAACAGCTCCGCAAAATTCTCCCTGACGCGGTACGCAGGGTTCTAATTCAATTCTGCGCTCAATCCTGCCATCCTTGTTAAGCTCCACAATATCCTGTGCATTGGTTGGGCATACATAGTCTTTTCCATTCACATGAATCACCTGACCATAGTAGTTTCCGGACGCATACTCAGACAGGTCACAGCAGAATTGGTATTTATAATCACAAGCCTGCGCACGATAAAGCTTATTTCCCTGAGTTACCATCCACTGGTCATCACCGGAAGCCTTGAAACCTTGAAGTATCTGCCCTCTCCAATCCTCCGGTCCTGGCTCGTCATGGAGCTTGTAATTCAATACAAATAACGGTTTCCCTGCAATTCCACACAAAGAAGCTTCCGGCGCCTGACTGTCCCCGATAAATCCGTCACAAACCGCAACTGCAACTGCGGCATCGGAGGTATCATCATAGATTCCAATCTGCTCGTTGAGGAAGGCCTCCTTCAGTTCATCATAGGCCTGCCGTTCTGCAGAACGCATAGCATCTAATGTAAGCTCCATGAAAGCCTCCGGCCTCCAGATTAAGCAGATATCCTCTCTGCTCTTGAAGCACCTAAATACGTATTCCATCTTCTTGAGAAAGGCCCCCGTATCAGTAAGCATACTATCAATACTGGTGCTGTATAAGTATACCTTCTTTCCTTCCAGCCTAGATTTCCATTCAGCAGGCAGTTCAAACACCGGCCTCTCCTCAGGAGAATCGTTTGCAGCCATGTCTGTATACTTCTCATAGTCCCTGCATACACGCAGCACATGGTCAAATTGGGGCGCTCCTAATGGTTGGAACCGCTCCTGTGGTATCTCCGGGTCGAAATACTGCCAGTAATTCTCCCCCTGTGTGATGATAGAATTAGCCCAAAAGTATACCGGACAAGCCTCCATTCCCTTTCCGATTCCACCGGTACTTGCATAGTGGGGAATATAGATAAGCTGCTCCGTACGTTTTCTCAGACGCTCAGCATAGAATCTGGGGTCGACACTGGTTATATGGTTAAATTCATCATATGGATTGTGTACATAGATGGCGTCCGGCCAGTGCTTATCTACGTCATAAGTCTCGTAGTAGGTTACTGTCACCTCCTTAGGAAATTCATTTCCTTCGTAGTGATATCTGCTGAATGTCTCGTCTGCATTCCGCTCAAAATACGGGATCGGAACTACATAGACTTCACATTCCTCATCTGCCACCGCCGCCCGCCATACACTCTCCATGGAATCCCACATAGAGGCTTTATAGGGAAGGAACACGATTTCCTTTTTGTTAGAAATCTGTTCATCAATCAGCTTACGAATCTGCTTTGCCTGCCCTATGATATCCTTCAAGAGCCTCTGGCGTTCCTCAGGATCCTTCAAAGCTGAACGCATCTGTATGAGGGTTTTACTGTGTTCTTTCAGCTTCTCCACGGTCTCTGTACCCTCCCCGCAAATCAGCTCAATCTCGTTGCACATCTTGGCCGCAGTCTCCTGGCAGTCATCCAAAAGAGGCATAATCCCTTCTTCATTAATCTGCCTCAATTCCAAGCTGGTCTTTAATACCTTACCGGCTTTCTTCAGCAGGTCGGCCAAGTCAAGCATCTGCTTTCTAAATACATAGCTCATATTTTCCTATCTCCCTTACATTATATTTTAAAGATTTCGCAGGACGTTCTGACGCATCCTAAGTAAGTCCAAATCATCCGGAAGAAGCGGGGATAGCTGTGTTATGACAGACATTGCCTCTTCATACTGCCCGCCGTCAATCATGGTCTTCAAAGCCCCTTTCATTTGAAGGGCAAGAGTCTGAAACTCCTCTGAACCCACTTGCTTCGGAGCCGACATCCCACTGGCCATATGGCGGGTGACCTCCCTGATTACCCCTGTCATAGAGGGTGAAAATCTCAGCGCAGAGCGTAACAGACGCACAGACTCCGGTAATTTCTTCTCTTCCATCTTCTTAAGCGCTTCATTCGCCAAAATCGCGAACCGGCAATCTTTGGGAAGGATATTATATCTCTCTTTACAGAAAAGTTCTTCCCGATACTGCTCCTTATAGTAGCAAAGAATGCATTGAATATATGCAGATAATGTCTCAAACAGCTCACAATTCCTATACTCTCTCCGAATCAACGCCTTCTCTCGCAGCAGCTTCTCAAGCCAAAGCCCGTGAATCGCTGCCGTCCCCTTCTTCATGCATTCTAAAGCCTTCCACAGTTTTTCTCTCTCGTCCTTGGGAATACAGTTCATAAGACTCTGGGCACAGCGCTGCCATGTGTCCAAATCTAACAGCGTTGCAAGAGAGGACGGATCCATTCCTGATTTGACCGCCTCTTCAACTGCCTGATATTGCAGGTAAAAAGATTCCGTCTTTTCGAGGCAGCCTGTCAAGTAATCCATTTTCTCTTCTTCTGACTGCTTTGATATCTCGCAAAAGACTGCCCTTTGCAGAAGCGTATAAGGCGATTCATCAGGAAAATCAGCTAATAATTTAACAAATTCTCCGCTCTCCTTATACTTTTGCCTCCACTGGTCAAAAATTTCGTAATATCTCTGCATCCAGTATTCCTCATCCCAAGGAAGAAGCTTCAGAAAATACGCAGCCTGACTGATATCGCCCAATTTCAAAGAGGAACCGATACAATTCATCCTGATATGATTAAGCCTTGAGGGAACCTTTACTTTCCGCTCAGTCATCTCCGCATAGCTTTGTCTTGACCACATCTCTGGATTTTTATCCATATATTCCAGCGTCTCTTCAAACTGTCTGCCATACCGTACTATCTTTTCCGCCGCGCCCTGCTCTACATAGATTGCAATTAAATGAATGTAAAGCTCCAGCCTTACCAGCTCGCAAGGCTCTTCTTCCTCTAACATACGAAGGGATTCCTTCTCTGCCTGCCGCCAGTCGCCGCTCTCATGAAGAATCTCTACCAGCTTCATCTGCAGCCATCGCCAATAGTCATTGTCATTGGAGGGCTGAGTAAGCTCTCTCCCTTTTCGGCAGTATTCCTCCGCTTTTTTCCACTCCCCGGCAATGACATACTCCTGCACAATCTGAAGATAATTCTTGACATACTTTGGGCGTTCCTTAATACTCTTCTCCAACAACGGTGTATTTCTCTGCGCCTTCTCAAGACTCGTGGTCCCGCTGTCCGACACATACCCATAGTGATGTACATAAGCGTCAAAATATTTACACGGATTCATCCGCGGAACCAGCTCTTCATGAATGGTATTCTGAAATGCAATTCCCGGGTTCATCCGCGACATCCGAAATGCGTGATAGTCTGAATAGTGGATGCCTTCCCAATCTACATAATTCCTCTGTATATAGCATGCAAAGCCGTAGCTTCTATACTCCCCGGACAAGAAGAAATCCCGAATCTCTGTTATATCATCAAACCATTCATCATCGTCTATATACATGAACCATTCCCCTTTGGCAGCCCATAGGCCTACATTCCGGGCAGCCGAAAAATTATCGCACCAGGTAAAGGGAATAATCTTGTCCGTATAACGGCTGGCAATTTCTCTCACTCGCTCATCCGTTCCGGTAAATACAATAATCAGCTCGCTGGGAACCTGCATCAAGAGGGGCTTTAGAGAGTCTAAGCAGCGCTCCAGAGAAACGGATCTATCCGATACAAGCATAGAAATGCTAAGCTGTATTTTCATGATATGTTGCCTCCTTATATGCAGCAATTTCCAGATTTAGTAAAAAGAAAGCGCCCATCCAGTGGACCGGCGCTTTTTAAAATTATTATACCTGTAGAAATTACTGTAATAACTGAAGAACTCCCTGTGGTACCTGATTAGCCTGTGCAAGCATTGCCTGTGAAGCCTGAACCAGAATGTTGTTCTTCGTGTATGCCATCATTTCCTTAGCCATATCTACGTCACGGATACGAGACTCTGCTGCGGAGAT
>CATLIP010000121.1 GCA_949957035.1 uncultured Lachnospiraceae bacterium | reverse complement strand
GATCATCCCGAGTACCCCGCAGGAAATGACTTCTCCGATTCCCACTGTCAGCATCATGAACGGGATCGGCAGGGGTACCTGATACCCAAATCTCAGGACAAAAGGCACGATCAGGGCATTGGCCAGGATCGGCGGAAGCGGCGCCAGAAATCGGCTCTGATTGCGAAGCAGGTAAGTAAATACAGCGCCGGTCAGCGTGGCAAGGCTTCCGAAAATAATGTCCGGAAGTATGGCGCCTCCGAGGATATTGCCGATCAGACACCCGATGAACAGGCCGGGGACTGCGGCGGGGGTGAATAGTGGAAGGATGGTAAGGGCTTCTGCAATCCTTATCTGAATCTCCCCGAAAGAAAATGGTGCGAATACATAAGTGAGCACCACGTAAACGGCAGCAATCATGGCTGCCTGGCTTAGAAAAGCTGTGTTTGATTTTTTCATGTTTCTTCTCCTTTAGTTTTGTTTTACGTGTGGAAGGTCTCGAACACACGCGCCTTAGCGGACAGCAAAGATATCCGGCGGATGTCTTTGTTGTCTTCCCTTTACGCCGGGAATCGGCGGCAAGCCCTTATAAGACCTTGGTTTTCGCGGGCTTGGCAACGGATATTAGTATAGCATGGAGAAGGGGAAAAAGCAATCCCCAGACCGTATGGAAGTACAGCTTGGGGACAGTAACTAAAGCTTCTTAATGGAGCAGTTGAAGCACGAGTTCGGGACGTTTGCTGGCTTGAGCAATCATGCTCTGCTGAGGCTGGCTTAAGATATCATTTTTAATCTTTTCCATCATAAGGCTCGCCATATCAGCATCCCGGATGCGGCTTTCTGCATCTTTTAAGTTTATGGTAGTGTTGGTCAACGCCTGGTATGCATGCTCCAGACGGTTGTAGTCTGCTCCCATCACTGCCCGGATATCTGCGATGCTGTCGTTGGCACAGTCTATCTTCTTAAGGAGGCCTAGAGGCTCCTGATCCTTATCCGTAAGATCCACCAGCTTCGGCGGGTTCAGCCTTAGCTGCGTCAGAGACAGGAAGGGCAGATGGACGGGAATTAACTCAGGCTCCGGGTTGTGCCCCGCATAGATGGAGACCTCGCAGAGCCGGAAATTCAATAACTGGCCTTCGGCGGGTTCTGACGGGGCAATCTCTTCCTTTGTTACCGTGTAGGTGAAATTGGTAAACACGCCGCTTTCCACGGAGCCAAAGTATGTCTGGCCGTATGTGTCGGAGACGATACCAAGGCGTTTGTCTTGGATGACAAGGGAGGTGGAGGGATTACCCACTTCCATGTCCGTATAATGTTTCAGGCTGGGCTTTACCTGCTCGACAATGCTCTTCACAATCTGGTCTCCGCTGGTCACCTTGGACAGCTCGACCGGTATGTTGTGGATGGTACGGGTTACGGTCTGCCCGTTGATGGTCACATCATGGGTAAAGGACGGAGGCGCGCTGCCATCGTTTTTCCAACAAAAGTATACATTGATATATTCCCCCTCGCAGGTTGCGCAATTGACCCGGAATCCTTTGCCCAACAGGGTATCCAGGTTGTTGGTGTTAATGGAGGAGAAGTCAAGAATCTTCTGCTCATGACCGACGGTGGTGCCGCCGGAAAACTGAACAGGGCCGTCCTTCATAATCCCGGATACGCCCTCTGCTCCATCGGTAACCATAACCTTATTGGAAGTGCATCTGCGCTGCCACTTTATGGACAAGGATACGGGAGTCGTGCTTTCATCCACTTCGACCTTGCAGTCCTTTCCGAATGCACTTGTATTCCGAATGGCTGCTTCCATGGCGGCAGCCAAATCCGCAAAGCTGCTGCAGCCGGAAATGTTGATATCGTTGTAGTCAAGACGAAGACCGGTTCCGTCAGTAAATTCCCATTGATAGATGCTGCTTCCGTTTCCGTTGTTGATGCCGAAGCCTGTACCGATGAGCTTGGAAGTGTCAAAAGGCTTCTCTAGGGTGAAGGGGACGGATACTTCATGGTTGAAATAAAGGTAGCTTCCCGACAGTACAGGCTTACTGGCCGGTATTGCGGTTTTGACATCGATGGTGTTTCCGCGTATTGTAAAGGTGGGGGCGGACGTGTTCGGATTCGACGAGAAAATCAGCGCATTTCCCTGCTCTTTTACGGAGCCGCCGCCGTACTGCTTAATCATGTCCACTACCTCGGCGCGAATATCAGCTAAGCTTTTGCCTTTTATATCACGCGTTCTCGTGTAGTAGTCGTCTGGGCTGAACATGGTAGTATCATCCGTTCTTATTGGAGTGGCTGAGTTACTGCTGTCATAAAAAATATACGAATAGGATCCAAGCTGAAAGGAGAACGGCACGCGAAAGGAACTGACGTCAGGAATCTGTACGGTGAATGTGCCGCCTACCTCCGCAGAAGGTGGAGTGGAACTTGTTGCAAAAGAAAGCGGGGTGGTCGTCCATTCCGGATTGGTATTAGCATCAGTCTTACCTACTGTTTCTTCCCGGATATACGCCGAATGAGGTGTACTGGAAGAAGAGGCGGGGAGGCTGGTGTGAATCTCCAGGTTGGGAGCCGTATACGTTATATTCGTTTTGCCGTCGTTAAGAGGCGCAGTACTCTTAAGCTTGTTTATAACAGCGGTGGTGAAAGCATCTCTGGTAATATTACCTGATGTCTGACTAAAAATTGTATTGTAAGGAATCCTGATGCTGGACGGATTTAATCCGTCTATATTAATATGCAGTGTATTCCTTATCAGATTAGCGGCATCAATCGGATCTGGAATATTGGACATGTCAAAGGAAAGGGACAGCTCCGTTCCATACACTGGCTGGTTGTTTGTAATGCCGCTGCCGTCCACTTCTTCAATGGTTTCCTTTCCGGTCGGATTTTGCACCTTCCAGATGTTTTTTTGTTCCCCGGTTCCGTTCGGTACCCTGTATTGGGCAGTGGTCCCATTGGCCTCAACAGAATAATAATGGGTATCTAAGCTTGCCGTCAGGGTTACGGTTCTAGATGGTTCGTCTACCTCTACCTTGTCGATGCCGGAAAAAGTAGCAAGCTGTTCCATGGCCTCCTTGACCGTCTGGATATTTTTGAGTGAAATGATGCGCGGGTCACCGGAAATGTTTTGATTGGCGTCTTTCCGGAACATATAAGTATAGTTGCCAATTATAATCGATTTCTTGTCCAGTAATTCCGCATAGTTCATTACCGTGTCGTCCGATAACTGAAATGTGACGGTGGCCGGCTTTGCCGCCACAGGCGGGGCAAAATCTTCGCTTTTCACAAAGTCCATCTCTCCCCATAATTGTTTATCCGCGACTTTGTTGAAGTCTTCCACATAGAGATAAACAGGATCAATGGAGTCGTTAGGGATGCTGCGGAAGAGCGGAAGGGTATTGTACCTGCTGGTTGCCGTAATGTGGTCAATCTCTCCAAAGAGCTGATTAATCTCCTCGCTCATGTAAAGACGTTCCTGGTCAGTGTAGGTGCCGTTGCTTGCCTGAAGACAGAGTTCTCTGGCGCGGCGCAGCATCTCGCCTACTTCCTCCAGAGCGCCGTCCGCAGACTGCGCAATGTCGATTCCCTCAGAAACATTGATTTCACAGCGTTCCAGCTCGGTAATCTGAGCCCGCATCTTTTCTGATACGGCAAGGCCTGCCGCATCGTCCGCCGCCTGCCGGATACGGAAGCCTGATGAGAGCTTTTGCAGATTCTTTGTAACTGCATTGTCAGTATTCTTCTTTTGACGCAGCGCAAACAAAGCGGGTGTGTTGGTTTGGATTATCATATTGATGTTATCCTGCCTTTCTGCCTTACCCTGATTTTGTAAGAAACCGCAGGAAAATGCTTCGGGGTCTCAGAATAGGGGATTCTGAGACCCCGCAGCTGATGGGAACTATTTAAAAAGATTATAATACAAAAAGGTAGAAATTTAAAGTGGATTTCCGCCCCTATATTATTTTCTTAAGCAATGGATGGGGGATATGTGTCTTGTAACGGGACAAATATAATGATACACTGATTATGTCGATTTTTACGAAAAAATGTAGACGGATGACATATAATGTCCATGATATTCTTTATAATGAGATAAAGAGGATTTTGGAGGCAGCAGATTAGTATGAAGAAAACAGCAGACGACAAATCGGAAAGAGTGTTATCAATCTATTCAAGATTGCGGGCGGGACAGACTATATATAAGGAAGAAGAAAGCAGCAGGTATGGCGTCGCGCAGCGAACGATTCAAAGGGATATATCCGATATTCAATGCTTTTTGCAGACGCAGAGCTATGATACCGGGGAGGTTTCGGACATTGTGTTCGACAGAATTGCGGGCGGGTATCGTCTGGAGACAAAGATAAGAAAACATCCGGACTCCGGGGAGGTTCTGGCGGCCTGTAAGATATTATTGGAAAGCAGGGCGCTCATAAAAGAAGAGATGTTTCCGATTATAAATAAGCTGATAGATATCTGTAATGATGAGGAGAAGAAAAAGCGGCTAAAAGAATATATAAGAAATGAAATGCATCACTACGAAGAACTGCATCATGGGAAGAGGCTCTTAGAGCGTATCGAACAGTTGGAAAGCGCGGTAAAGGAGCAGCGGTATATCGAAATCCGGTATAAGAGGCTTAAGGATTCCAAGGAGGTTCTGCGTAAAGTAAAGCCGGTAGGAGTGATGTTCTCAGAGTTCTATTTCTACTTGACGGCTTATATAGAGGACATCGATAAAGAAAAGGAGTTTCAGAATCCGGGTGATAATTTTCCTACCATTTATCGGGTGGACAGATTGGGAGAGGTCAGAGTATTGGAGGAGCATTTTTCGATTCCATATGCAGAGAGATTTGAGGAGGGAGAGTTTCGGAAAAGAATACAGTTTATGTATGGCGGGAAGCTGCAGAAAATCAGATTTATGTATAGGGGCGCCGACATTGACGCCGTTCTTGACAGATTACCTACAGCTATAATAGAGGATGAGAAGGAGGACGGATATATCGTAAAGGCGGAAGTCTTTGGAAAAGGAATTGATATGTGGCTGAGGAGTCAGGGAGAGGCAGTAGAGATTTTGAGTTAATTTACAAGGAAGGAGAGGGAAGATTTTGGAAAAAGTAATAGCAGCATTAGAAGAGCTTCGGGAAATAAATCATGCATATGACATTTCAACAGAATCCATTTCCCGGGTTTTAGAGGAGATTGACGAGGCGAAGGTATGTACGCCGATTATTGGGAAGTTCAGCTCAGGCAAGAGCGCTCTGATCAATACGCTCCTTGGATACAGCAGGAGGATTCTTAGGGAAGATATCACGCCGGAAACGGCAATTCCGGCTGAGATTGTATATTCGGAATCAGAAGATTCCGTTACGATTATTGGAAATGACGGTACATGCAAGAACATGGAGGTTGACGATTACAGGAATTATGAGGCGGACGCCAATGCGGTCAGGAGTGCAAGGATACAACTGCGCAATGAGCGGTTCCTTGAAAGAATACCGGATGTGATGCTTGTGGATATGCCGGGATTTGAGTCCGGTTATGAGGTTCACAATAAGGCGATTGACAATTATTTGCCCCAGAGCTTAGCATATATCGTTGCTTTTCCGGCGGATGATATGATTCTTAGAAGCAGCGTCGGGAATATACTGAAAGAGCTGTGTCTGCATGATATGCCTCTGTGCGTGGTAATCACAAAACACGACAAGAGGAATGACGATTTTGAGCTGACTTTAGAAAAATTAAAGGAGAGCCTGAGACGTTTTGTCGGCGAGCGGGAAATCGGATACTGCGTGACCAGCAGCATAACGGGAGAGGTTGAGGAGCTTGAACAATTTCTTGAGAAGATACAGGAGGAATCCCAGAGTATTCTTGCAGGAAAATATAAAAAACGTGTTCTGACAATCGCTGAAAATACAGAGAATTATCTAATGGCCACATTGAAGGGCAGCAAGATGTCGGAATCGGAATTAGACGAGCAGGAAGAGAAACTTAGCAGACAGCGGCAGACATTAGAATCAACATTTTCAAAGGAGCAGGAAGAGTTTAATCTGGAGATATCAGACTGTGCAGCAGAAATCAAGAGCGATGTGCAGCATGCATTGAATACAGAAGAGTCCACGCTGGTCGCCATGGCGCTGAATAATCAGAATATCAATGAGCATTTGAATATGGTCGTCAGAAATGCGGTGACGGTCAGCGTGCAGAAGAGACTGACGCCTAAGCTTGAGAAGTATGTGAGACGTATGGAGAAGGTGGTGAATGCGGAGTCGCTGGGGGATATTCAGGTGTCCTTTGCCTTCGATGCAAAGGAGGTCAATGTGGGTATGACGTCCACAGTTGTTTCGGCTGTGGCAGGCCTTTTTATTATAGGCGGACCTATTGGGCTTATCATTGGCGGCATTGTAGGTCTTGCTATAAAGCTGTTCGGAGAGAATAAGAAACGGGAGGAAGCGAGGCAGAAGATACGGGCGAAGCTTCAGCAGGAGATATTTCCGCAGATACTCAGAGAGATTGAAAATGGAGTTGAGACGGCGGTTACGAAGCAGGTGAATCTGGTCAATACCTCCATAGAGGATGAGATAAAGAATCAGAATGCAGCCCTTGAAAAGGCATTGGCTGACGTCAGAGGCAGAATCCATGATGAAAAGGCCAGAAAAGAAAACCTTGAAGCTGATATTCAGGCAGACTTAGAGAGGATTGGTGAGATTAAGAATGGCTTATGATGAAGAAGTATATGATAGGCTTTTAGGAAATTTTGAGCTTCTGTGTAATATTATTCGGCAGAATACATCGGAAAATCAAATGAGAGTTGATTTATCCAGAATCGAAGAGGTAATACAGACAAAGATTCCTGACACATTAAAGAAAAATGCTCCGGAAGATTTCTATGAGTTATATATGGACTTCAAATCAGAGTATGAAAAATTCAGGGATTTTATTCTGTATGATAAGCTGATTGGGAAGAATATCATTGCCCTTGGGGGTGGGTTTTCAAGCGGCAAGTCCAGTTTCCTCAACGCGTTGATGGGAAAAACGGTTCTGCCTGCGGATATCGACCCGTCCACATCTGTACCAACCTATATAGTAAAGGGGGACAAGCATGAGGTACAGGGAATTAATGTGTTTGACGTAAAGGTGCAGATGAAGCCGCGGGATATCAAAAAGATTGCCCATGGCTTTGGGGAAGTAGAGGATGACGACGACGCGAAGATTACAGAGGCGGTTACTCTGGGACACGTATTG
>CATLIP010000120.1 GCA_949957035.1 uncultured Lachnospiraceae bacterium | reverse complement strand
AGATTACAGCCAGCTAATGAATCTGAATATTCCGGGCGTACAGATTTTTAATATGGCTGACATGGAGCAGAATGTTCCAAAGAAGCAGAAGATTAAGAAGAAAAAGGAAGGGGAAGAGAAAAAGCCTCTCATTGACATTCAAAATATTCCGGCGCCCCATAAAATCAAGGGGAAACTGGATGAGTATGTGGTGGGACAGGAGTATGCGAAAAAGGCTATGTCTGTGGCAGTCTATAACCATTATAAGCGTGTGGCGACGGATACCATGGATGAAATCGAGATTGAGAAGTCGAATATGCTGATGATTGGTCCCACCGGTTCCGGTAAGACTTATCTTGTGAAGACGCTGGCAAGGCTTCTGGACGTGCCGCTTGCCGTCACAGACGCTACTTCCCTGACGGAAGCGGGATATATCGGGGATGATATCGAGAGTGTCGTCTCGAAGCTTTTGGCTGCTGCGGGCAATGATGTGGAGAAGGCGGAACAAGGAATTATTTTCATCGATGAGATTGACAAGATTGCAAAGAAGAAGAATACCAACCAGAGGGATGTGAGCGGGGAATCCGTTCAGCAGGGCATGCTGAAGCTGCTGGAAGGCAGTGAGGTGGAGGTTCCGGTAGGAGCTAACAGCAAGAATGCCATGGTTCCGCTTACCACTGTGAATACGAAGAATATTCTGTTTATCTGCGGCGGGGCATTTCCTGATTTGGATAAGATTATCAAGGAGCGGCTGACGAAGCAGTCTTCTATCGGGTTTGGAGCGGAGTTAAAAGACAAGTATGACCGGGACAAGACGATTCTCGAGAAGGTAACGACAGAGGATTTGCGTAATTTTGGGATGATACCTGAGTTTCTGGGGCGTCTTCCGATTGTATTTACCTTGAGGGGCTTAAGTGAGGAGATGATGGTGAAGATTCTGACGGAGCCTAAGAATGCGATTTTGAAACAGTATCAAAAGCTGCTTGCATTAGATGAGGTGAAGCTGGAATTTGACGAGGGTGCGCTTGGGGCGATTGCGAAGAAGGCTGTGGAGAAGGATACGGGCGCAAGGGCGCTTAGGGCGATCATTGAGGAATTTATGCTGGATATTATGTTCGAGATTCCTAAGGATGATAATATTGGACAGGTGACGATTACCCGGGAATACATAGAGGGGACAGGCGGACCGCTGATTATGCTGAGAGGGCAGGAGGCGCCGCGTCTTCCGGGTTAATGTAGAGGTTTCCATGTCAAAACGGCACATTGGCCGGGGCTTACAGCCCCGGTGTTTGCTGCGCATTATTTGCCGGCTTCATTCTACTTTCAATAATCCCTTCCTTGAACCTTTTGGCTACGGCAGAACTCCACTGATCGCCCAGCATGTCGTACAAGCCTATGGATGCATCGTAAAAACTCAGTGCGCTTCTTGTATTCTCAATATTTTTCTCAGCTTGAGTATTATCCTCTTTTTGATTAACATTTTCTGCGTTTCCCATACTTTGGAGAACATCTGCTATCCCATGTAGATCCGAGTTGCTTCGATACAGTTTATATGCTTCCGCCAAATATTCGTAACATTGTCTTTTCGTTTCGATGTTTCCTTCACTCTCCGCCCTCCTATAATACAGGTCTGCTATATTTCTCATCACATCCGCCCGTTGTATCAGATATTGATATGGAAATTTTTTATAATAACGCAAGGCGTTTTCATAATGCTTCAAAGCCTCATCGTAATTAAATGTCTCTTCATCCTGAATCGTTTTATTTCCAGCTCTGTAATTTCTGTTTTCCCAATAATACTGGCTCCTTTTAAAATAGTACTGTCCCTTGTGATTATTCAAGTCGGCATAGAGGTCTTCATAGGAACTTCCGGTAGTTTCCTTTCGTTCATTCAGAATTTCTTCCGCCTTTTCCAAGTTTTCCTTCATTTCCTTCAGATATTTTTCTTGCTCTATGCATGTCGCTTGATCCAGCTTGCAACGTTTCATTTCCACAATCGTACTACGCCTCCCATGGATGTTGCTCTCAAGAAGATATAAGTGTACAATCTGGTTAAAGATCTTCTTTGGAAACAAGTCTGTTCCCTGCTGTTTCAAAGTATTTCTCATTTCTTCCAGCAGACGCTCTGCTTCCTGGCACTCTGCCAAAGCTGCATTCTGCTCTTCTACAGTGGAAGACTGGCTTTTGATTACCGCCTTAGACTGATGGACCAAAATAATTTTATAAAAAATCTCACAAGGGTTTATTTCGTCTTGTCTTTTTTCTAACTTGTCTGCCAATTTATCTAATTGCTCAATTAACCCGTCCACATGTGGGGCCTTTGGAATTACTCTGCTCTCTCTGAGGAGATAATAAATCAATTCCGGTTTCCATTCCAGGTCTTCATCATTTGTATCTAACTTTCCGATTTTATGTATAATAGTATTTATCTCAGTCTCCAGTAAAGAGCGGATATGATTATATCCATCTTGTTTTTCCTTTAAAATTTCTAATAATTTTCGGAACATCTTTACAAATAATTCTCTGACTTTTTCCTCCTCGTTTTCTTCATCCTTATTAGAAAGTTCAGAAATTTTAAAATACCTTTCGTCTACGGGATAAAAATAACTATCATCAAGTTGGTGCTCTATCTCTTCTATTATATTCTTCATTCGGTTTTTATTTGGATTAATCCCTGCCGTCTGCATGATAGAATCGGCATACTCCATCCGCTTATGCAAATGCTTGCGGTAATGCCGCCGTACGTATATGGCGCTGTTTGTCAACTGGAAACCTGCACGTTTCCATGTTCGCAATTCATCATTACTCTTTGATAATAATTGGAGGAATCCTAATGGAAACCCTAACGGAACATCTTCTCCATCTCCATAAAAAGATAAAATCCGCAATAATTCAAGACTCTTCTCGCTCAGTCTGTCACCTAGGATAGTTAAAAGAACTTTTTTATAATCTTTGGGATTCTGCCCCTTCTCTTCCATATTTTTTTTGGCCAGACTTATATTCTTTTTCAAATCATAAAAATCAGCCTGATTATTTGCAGCCGCAGATAACAGATATACAGTTTTTTCATCGTCTATTCTTAACAACTGCTGCTCTAATATTTTCATTTCTCTTTCCGAAACACTGTCTTTCGCCCGCCTGATATATAATTCCCAAAACAAACGCTCTGCTTCTGAAGAAGTTATCTTCTCCGGAGCCCGTCTCTTTTTAGGATTCATTTGCTTTTTCTTTAAAATTTCTTCTGCAAATCTCTGAATTTCTTGATTGAAATTTTTTTCGGCTGCCAACGGAGTAATATGAAAACTATTCCACCCACCCTCCGGTTTCTTATCTTCCATATAAATATAACGTTCCATTCCAAACTTGGCCGGTTTCTTTAACAATTCAGAGATTCCGGGCGCAAAAGGAAGCCCGTAATTCTCCATGCAATAGGTATCTTCTCCAAGGATAAATAAATTTTTGTTTTGGAATAATTCCTGCAGCAATAATTTTGTACTCGGTTGGTCGTTTTTCTCTACCGGATAATATAATTCAAAATCTTCCCGGGACAGCAGCATCTGATGGGGATTCCGACAACTTCCATATAGCTTAAAAATGTTCGATTCCTCTTTGTCGAAGTATTCTTCAACTTGGATATATCTTGATTCTTCACTATACTTTCTCCACCCGTTCCATTTGGCAGACGTTACCAGAGAATACGGCGTCCATACATTTTCGTCCACAAGCATCGACTGCTCGTTTTCCCAAAATGCTTCTACGGATTCGTCCCTACATACGGTTAAAATTATTCCAGAGAAGAACTCTAACAATTTTCGTATATCAACTTTTGCATAGTCGATATTAACCCTGTCCTTCTGTTTAAACATATGCGCATATTCCTTCCGCCTTTCCATCTCTTCCCATCCAAAATCGTCTAAAAAGCTGGTGCCGTTCCAGACATTTCCAAACAGTTCGTCGGCAATTCCGGCATACCCCTCTTTTATTACTTTCCTATAAAAACCTTGCGATACCGTAACGCTTCCTTTATGTTTTTTCGCAAGGGTTAGAATCTTCTCCCCATGTCCGGCAGACCTCTCGTCAAAATAGTTATCCCCAATTACCAGAACCCAATCACTCGGGTTTTCTGCAATTTTTGAGGCAATATCCGATAATTTTTTTGTCCCACTCATTTTTTCTTTTTATCTCCATATAATTTTTTCTGCAATTTCTTTATTTTTCTGCCTATCAGTTCAGCTTTTTCTACATTCCCTTGTCTTTTCCACATCTGCCGGCTTTCCATCCACAGGCTTAAAGCGATAAATTTATCTGCTTCATCCTCGGATTCCCGATGCCCATATCCTGAATAATCCAGAGTATCTGCAAGGCCCCTGATATCGCCAAGCCAACGATAGCACTCTTCTGCAAGCCCATAAACATTTTTCACCAGCCTGATATTATATATTTTCGCTTCCCTGCAGCATGTTTCCATTGCCTGCAGCACATTTGCAAGTCCTCTCCAGTTAATATTATTACAATATAGCAGGAACGCTTCTTTATAGCATCGGACAGCCTCGACAAACCATCTCTCGTCCGAGCCGCTGTATTTCATATATTCAGTGTTCAGATCTCCTAGGCTTTTCCAAATATACGCGGTTCCTGTCTTATCGCCTATCGACTCATACAGCCTCCTCGCTTCTTCATAGTACTTCCGGATTTCTACAAACTTCTTTTTTCCGGACTTTCCAAACCTGTTCATCAGTTCGCCCATCCGCTGGTTATAATATGCTTTCCCCCAGGTATCGTCTAATGATTCATATATGCACAGCGTTTCCTGTAACCGTTCTTCATCATCTCCTTCATCAAGATTTCCGGCGCATAAATCTTCATCATAATAAGTACTGATAAGGGTTACCCGCGCATATATTCTTGCATACTCTTCATATGCCGTTTTTCCGTTTTCCTGTTCCAATGTATAAATAATCTGTTCATGGCATAATTTTGCACTTTCTCTATAATATCTAAGCGCTTCGTCCTTTTTGCCTGATAATCTCTGGATATCCCCCATTACCCGTTTCAATTCGGCTAATTGATACAACTCTCCCACGTTATATTTCCTTTCCTTACCCTCCATAATTGTTATCAACTGCAGGACTAATGGGTACGCATGGCTTGGCATATAGTGGTAATGGTGTGAAAAATAATAAGCGATTTCTATAATTTCTTTTAGTGTATTTTCATCCTCTTCCCATTGCCACAGACAAATGCAGAGGAAACGAATTACCGTACCAATCTCATAGTGGAGGATTTGGTTTAATTTGGGATGTTTTTTCCGCTGTTTGTCGTCTTTTATAACCTTGCCGATTATCTTCAACATACGCAGAATCTCTCTTTGAGACTTCTCTTTTTGAATCTTTTCCTCTATTCTCTTATTCTCGTCAGAAAGATTTTTATTCTCTTCAAGTTCACGCCAGACATATTTCCGAAGGTCTTCTTCCCATTCACTCATAACATATCCGCGGAAATGTTCTACCCCCAATCCCTTTTTCTCAAGCTTCCCTATCTCTTTTTGAAATTCATCGGCAATTATTTTTAATCCCTTATGAGCCGGGTCTTTGGAAATCTCTGAGAAATAATCATTTACACAGTCTATCATATTCTCAAGGAGAATATTTTGTCTTTCATTTCCCGTTTCTTCACATAACCCTATGTTTTTCATATACATAATGGATTTTTTAGTCAAACTCTTTTCTTTATAAGTTTCTTCCTGTCTTGTATTAAAAAAAACTTTAAAAAACTGAATCGGGAATTTTCCCGGATAATTTCCAAGGATTCCCCACAGCCATAAAAGATTGTCCCTGATATCTTTTTGTGCCGCGTCGTTTTGTTCCTCATAATGATGCTCATCCAGCAAATGGTTCCACAAAACCCTGGCTAATGTCTGCTCGCCGGAATCCCCCGGAATCTGATACAGATTCCACTCTTCCAACAAGCTTGTAAGGTCGCTTTTACTGTTCGCATACTTTCCTAGCAAGTCAATGGATGACGGCTGAAAAGTCTGTCTGGCAAACAATTCTCCGACTACCTTTTGCTCCAGATAAGTAATATCTCTATTTTGTCCGGAAATACAAGCAGTAAAAAATACCTTTTTTGCATCTTCTTTTCCCAGTTCTCCCAAAGACCATGTATAACAAGGAACACCGTCCGGGTAAGTACGGCAGGAAAAAATCACCCTGGTCTTATGCTCTTTCCAGTATTTTAATACCTTTTTTAGAGTTTCCCATGTTTCCGGAGATTTTGGGTTGACCTTTAAGTTATCTACACAATCCAAAATCAGAGCACATCTCCAGTACACACCGCACCGGTCGGCAACTTTTTCGGCAAATTCTCTCCACTTATCTATTCCGGGCGTTTCCAGCTCGGTGATATTCAACTCCTGAAATACCTGTACACAGAATTCATCCCAGCTTTTGCAATGTGCCAGCCCGATAAAGAAGAATTGCATCGTGGTACTGCTATAACCTTTCTGTAACTCTTGTATGCTTCTGCAAAGCGTACTCTTTCCGGAGCCATGGGGACCTGTAACTGCTATCAGAGGGCATTCCTCGGAGAAATTCAGGACCCGCCATATCTGAAGGGCTTCTTTATGTCTTACAAATTGTTCCTCGCTCTGTTCCCACATCCTTTTTCTTTTCATCTGCATCCTTGTCAACTGTTTTTTCTCTCTATATCTGTTTTTTTCCCATAACAGTTCTGAAGGCTGCAGATATCCTTTCTTTCTCCTTGCAAGATTTTCCAGCAGTAACCCCAGAAAATAGTCGTGGTGCATATGCCGTCTTTCTTCTTCATCAAAAATAATCTCTTCAAGGAGTTTTTCGTCATAGTATATCGGATAGATTCCATACGCTTCAGTTAAATTTTCACTTCTTGTTTTATCTCGATGGCCGGCCGGCAGAAAAGCAAAATGGCGGATGCTTTTGGAGCCTTTTTTTACCTTATTAAGAACATCCATGACCCGATCCTCTCTAAGGCTGTATCCAAGGAAGAGTAGTGTACTTTCTCTAAAAATCTTCTCTAAGAGTTCCGGCATCTCTCCCATATATACCTTCTCATATCCACTTCGCGTCAGTGCAATCTCGTCAGCGCGCTCAATGCTTCCATGGACTTTTAACAGCATAGGCATATCGATGTCAAGGGGGCTGGCCGGATAAGAACCTGCGCGGTACCAAACTGCCAAGACAAATAACACGAGGGCCGGCACAGCTGAACGCTGCGCCGGCCCTCGTTCTGATTCTCAATACTTTTTAAGCGTCTTTCTCCTGGTTCTCAATAAAGTTTTTCAGCATCTGTGCCGCCTGCGCCCGTGTGGCCTGCCCCTGGGGGCCCAGCCGCCCGTTGCCGTAGCCGTTCAGGATACCGTTCTCCACGGCCCAGCGCAGAGCCTCCAGCGCGTAGCCGCTGATCTCGTCCGTGTCGTTGAAGTACAGCTC
>CATLIP010000119.1 GCA_949957035.1 uncultured Lachnospiraceae bacterium | reverse complement strand
CGGAGGTTTTCTTTAGCTTCGCATACCCGCCCGTATTCTTCTCAATCCATAAAATATCCTGAAGCTCGGAACCGCCCGTATATGCCACATACACCTTATACTGCTTAAAATAATCCTGAAAAATGCCGTAGGAAGGGTCTTTGGGGTCCTGTGAAAACTCATGCACCACATCCGCCATATGGCGTACCCCTTCTGCCATAGAAGCTGACAGTCCTTTTAAGGAACCCATATAGAGATATCCGATTAATGCATGAGCATAGGCGTAGACATTCTCATCTTTCTCATTGTAGACATATTTGCCATAATGCTCATATAAGTAGGGAACTCCGCCGGGCGCAATCAGAAGGGCCGCCTTGATGTCGTCGTTATCAAGCTCCGACACACGATAGGTTCCATTTGGCGTACCCAGATTGGGCTGGGCGCAGTACCCTAAAAACTGCCCTGCGTCGGTGGTCACCGTAAATTCGCAGGTTCCCCAGCTTCCATAACTGTGAGCCGTACCGGGCCGAATCACCACGTCTGAACCGGGCGCTGAGCGAAACATCCGAAACCCGCCTGCCCCAATCAACTGCGCGCTCTTTCCCGTATCCCTTCGATTACTGTCCTTCCCCCAAACATATCCTTTAGGCGGAAAGCGATGCTCCTCCTTCGTATTGTCCTCTGCCTGTTCTTCTTCCTGTTCTCCTTCTTCCTGTTTTTCCGGTACATTCATACTGGCTTCTTCCTGAGCATGTTCTTCCGTTTTCTGAAATTGTGCATGTACCGCCACAGACTGGCCTCCCATTCGAAAGGCGTATCGGTTCTCTTCTCCGTCTACCGCCGCAATCGGAAGCTCCTCCTGTGTCTCATCGTCCAAAACCTGAAGCTTTACGAGACAAAATCCATCCTCTGGTTCTGCCTTAAGGGTAACTGTATCTCCGCTATGGCTCACTTTCGTCTCCTCCCCGGCCTCCTCATTTGTATCGGCAAAGCTTATTCTTCCATGCTCCGCCTGCACAAGCCTTACTGTCTGTTCTTCTGCTTCCTTCTCCGATGCGAATACCTTTCCCACATGAGGCAATGTAACTCCAAGACAGACTGCAAACGCCAGAAAAAGGGAAATACCTCTCTTCATTCTTCCCATACTTCGCTCTCCTTTCTGAAAATATAGCGAGGCTTCCTCCATCATTCTGCTTTCCGATATCAATCTCTACACCTCCTTCCCTAGAGTCGTCATCACTTTATTTACGGCTGCTCCCCGCGTCCATAAGGTTTTACAATGCTAAACAATTCATTCTGGGATTTTGCTGCATGAATATACTTGAATCTCTTAGACTTTTAGAATGTAAGACATTTTCTTAGAAACGAAAAAGTATGTCTGACAAAACGACGCTGGGTAAATGATGAAATAATGACTCTCGTGAAAACAAAAGAACCGGACGATTGTCCTGCAGATAGCTTGACGCTATCTGCAACACTGCCTCATAAAATATATTATAGCAAAATATTGTAGGCTGTCAATGGGATTCTCAAATCTTTCTCACTTCTTTTGTGGCGATGATATCTACTCCCGTCCCAACTATATTTTCTACAATCACGTCGCCTGTGCGGATGGGCGCCCTGGCTGTCACATCTTTTAACGCCCGCACACATTCCAAGACCTTTCCCTTCGGGATGTCTTCCTTTGTCTTGACCGAGACCATCCGCTCACTTCCTTCGGCCACCCTGACCGTAGACGTGACAATCCTGGTTGGGTTCGTCATTTCTTTTTGGGCATAAGCCTCTCCCCGTCTGCAGGTGTTCCCCGACACACTCAGAACCTCTTCGCCCTCCATTCTGACCGTCAGCATACACCCCAACGGACAGTTAATACAGATTAAACTTTTTTCCTCCATCCCTTTATGCCTCCTCTATTTTTATGTTGATTGTCTCTAAATCAGGCTCCTTCACAAGCTGCTCTTTGGTGAGTACAATTTCCTCCATCTCTCCGGGAGCAACCGCCGCCTTCTTCTTGTGAATCGCTCTTTCCCGGCCAAAATAAACGCTTACATAACAATTCCTGTATACATTTCCTGCGCGGAAACGAACCGTCAGCCGTTCATCCATGCGATTGGGACAGATTGTTTCGGGGACTGTGTAACGCACGCCCTCTCCCGCAGTAACCGTAATCCTCCTGTTACCGTTTCCGCCTTGTGTACCACTGCATACAGATTCCCCGCCGGCTTCCTGCACATACCTTGCAGCATTCTTCCCTGCCGCCTTAGCCTCTTCTGACACAAAATCCACCAAGTCATGCACATGAAGCACATTTCCGCATGCAAACACGCCTTCTATATTCGTCTCAAGACTTTCGTCCACTATCGGTCCGGATGTAACGGGATTGAGCTTGACTCCCATTCCGGCGGAAAGTTCGTTTTCCGGAATCAATCCCACCGAGAGCAGAAGTGTGTCGCAGGAATAGAATACCTTTGTACCCGGAATCGGTTTCCCCTTCCCGTCAACCTCTGCCAGCGTAACCCCTTCCAGTCGTTCCTTCCCCTTGATATCCACCACCGTATGGCTTAATTTCAGCGGGATTCCGTAATCATCCAGACATTGAACGATATTGCGTTTCAGTCCTCCGGAATATGGCATCAGCTCGGCAACCACCTTCACATTCGCTCCCTCCAGAGTCATCCGCCTTGCCATGATTAGCCCAATATCGCCGGAGCCCAGAATGACTACTTCTCTTCCGGGCAGATAGCCCTCCATATTGACCAGCCTCTGGGCCGTTCCAGCGGAAAAAATTCCCGCCGGGCGATAGCCCGGAATATTCAGCGCCCCCCTGGGACGTTCCCTACAGCCCATGGCCAAAATGATTGCCCGAGCCTGAATCTCAAACAGTCCCTCCTCACGATTCATGGCTGTCACAACTTTCTGTGAGCTGATATCCATAACCATGGTGTTTAACCGATATTCAATTCCCAAATCCATGACTTCTGAAATAAATCTCCCTGCATATTCGGGTCCCGTCAACTCCTCCTTAAAAGTATGCAGTCCAAATCCGTTATGGATGCACTGGTTCAGTATTCCTCCAAGCTCCTTGTCACGTTCCAGTATCACGATTCGTTTTATTCCATGCTCTCTTGCAGAAACCGCCGCTGCCAGTCCTGCCGGACCGCCGCCTACAATCACAATATCATAATTCTCCATACTGCCGCCTCCTCCTACTGTTAAAAAACATCCTTATTCGTCCCAACAACCAGATAAGAATCCCCGCCGGATTTCGTTATTTCCCGGATATCCTTCTTCCACTCTCTTGCCAGAATCTCCATGGTTCTCGGTGAACAAAAACCTGCCTGGCAGCGCCCCATTCCGGCTCTTGTCCTGCGCTTCACCCCGTCCAATGACTTTGCTCCAAGCGGTCGGCGCACAGCGTCAATAATCTCTCCCTCAGAAATCATTTCACAGCGGCAGATAATATTTCCGTATGCCGGATTCTCCCTGATTAACGCCGCGCGCTCTTCCCTTGACAATGTCTCCGGTTTCAAAATACCTTTTCTTGTGGCGATAAAATCATCCTTTTCTTCCAATCCCATCCGCTCCTTAAGGATATTTGCAACTCTCTCTCCCATGGCCGGACAGCTCGTAAGTCCCGGCGACTCGATTCCGGCGCAATCAATGAAGCCGGGGGCGTCTTTCAATTCCTCTATGATAAATTCATCCCCGTCCTCATGTGCCCGAAGCCCTGCAAATGAAGTGATGATCTGACGCATAGGAATATTTTTTACATTGAGCCCGGCTTTTTCCAACACTTGGTCAAGCCCCTCCCTTGTGGTGTTCGTCCCTTCTTTGTCCCGGATGTCAATGGCTGTAGGCCCTAAGAGCAGGTTCCCATGAGCCGTAGGCGTCACCAAAATTCCTTTTCCATATTTCTCCGGCAGCGTAAATACGGTGCTTTTCACATGCCCTCCCGCCGCCTTATCAAGCAGGCAGTAATCTCCTCTTCTTGCTGTGATGTGAATTTTTCTCTCGCTGACCATGTTGTGGAGCTTATCCGCATAGACTCCCGCGGCATTTACCACATATTTTGCCCCATAGACTCCCTGGTTCGTAACAATCCTGTAGCCCTCCTTTAATTTCTCAATCTGTGTCACTTCTCTGCAAAAATGAAATTCCACGCCATTTACATTGGCATTTTCCGCCAGCGCAATATTCAATTCGAAGGGACATACAATCCCTCCTGTGGGCGCATGGAGAGCGGCATACACCTCTTCCGAAAGATTGGGTTCCTTTGCCAGAACCTCTTCTCTGCTTAAAATCTGAAGGCCTTTTACCCCGTTAGCAGCTCCTCTGTCATACAGGGCTTCAAGTCTTGGCATTTCCTCCTGACTTCTGCAGATCACCAGCGAACCGTTCCGAATGAACGGAATATCCAGATCCTCTGCCAATTCCTCCATCAACCGGTTCCCCCGCAGATTCATTTCTGCCTTCAGAGAGCCGGTAGGAGCGTCATAACCCGCATGAACGATTCCGCTGTTTGCCTTTGAGGTTCCACAGCATACATCCTCTTCTTTTTCCAAAACGCATGCATTTACCTTGTAACGGGACAGCTCTCTCGCCGCAGCGCAGCCTGATACTCCCCCTCCTATAATGATTACATCGTACTGATACATACATCTGCCTCCTTCACTATTTAAAAAAGAACAGAACAAATAACGCATATCTCTCAATGCGCTCTTTGCTCTGCTCTTCTCTCCTGCAACTCCTTTATTCTGATTCTTTCTTATTCTTCCTTCGCCCATCCATAGGCATACTTAACCGCCTTATTCCATCCGCAAATCTTTTTTGCGCGCTCTTCTTTCGCAATAGCTGGTTCAAACGTCCGGTCAATGGCCCAATTCTTAAGTACCTCTTCCTTGCTCTTCCAATAACCCACTGCCAGCCCCGCCAGATATGCCGCGCCCATGGCCGTAGTCTCGACGCACTGCGGACGCTGCACCGGAGCGTTGATGATGTCTGCCTGTGTCTGCATCAGGAAATTATTGGCGCTGGCGCCACCGTCTACCTTAAGGGAGGCCAGCGAAATACCTGAATCTGCCTTCATCGCTGCCAGCACATCGTTCACCTGATATGCCAGAGATTCCAAGGTGGCGCGGATAATGTGGTACTTGTTCACCCCGCGGGTAATCCCCACAATGGTTCCTCTCGCATACTGGTCCCAATGGGGCGCTCCTAACCCCGTAAACGCCGGCACCACATAGCAGCCGTTGGTATCCTTCACCTTCTTGGCCATATACTCCGAATCCATGGCGGAATCAATGAGACGCATCTCGTCTCTTAACCATTGAATGGCGGCGCCCGCAACAAAAATCGAACCCTCCAGAGCATAATGAACCTTGCCGTCCAATCCCCACGCAATGGTAGTGACCAGCCCATTCTTTGAAAACACCGGCTTCTCGCCCGTATTCATCAGCAGGAAACAGCCTGTGCCATAGGTATTCTTGGCCTCCCCTGCCGTAAAGCAGGTCTGCCCAAACAGCGCCGACTGCTGGTCCCCTGCCGCCCCTGCGATCGGAATAGCTCCGCCGAAAAAGGAGGGGTCCGCCTCTCCATAGACACAGCTTGAGGGTTTTGCCTCCGGAAGCATGCATCTGGGAATGTCAAGCTCTGCTAATATCTCTTCATCCCACTCTAATGTGTTGATGTTAAAAAGCATGGTACGGGAAGCGTTGGAGTAATCTGTCACGTGAACCTTTCCTTTGGTGAGCTTCCAAATCAGCCAAGTCTCCACCGTACCAAACAGAAGCTCGCCTCTCTCGGCTCTCTGTCTGGCCCCTTCCACATGGTCCAGAATCCATTTTACCTTCGTCCCTGCAAAATATGCGTCAATTACCAGCCCTGTCTTCTCCCGGAACTTATCTGTCAGCCCCTTATCCTTCAATGAATCACAATACTCAGAGGTTCTTCTGCACTGCCATACAATCGCATGATAAACCGGCTCTCCGGTATTTTTGTCCCACACGATGGCCGTCTCCCTTTGGTTCGTGATTCCGATGGCCGCGATATCCTCTGCCGTCGCGCTAATCATACTCATCGCTTCCACCGCAACTCCCATCTGACTGGCCCAAATCTCGTCGGCATCATGCTCTACCCAGCCGGGCTTCGGAAAATACTGTTTAAATTCCCGCTGTGCAACGCTGCACATCTTACCTGCCTCATTAAAAAGAATACATCTGTTACTCGTCGTTCCCGCATCCAATGCCATTACATACTTTGCCATCCTAGCATCCTCCTGTTTTTATTCGTATTTCCAGCATTGCTTTCTTTATGCAATGTATTTTCACTCTACATCCGCCATACATCCCTGTTTGTCGTAGATACCGCAATCGCCCCGGCAGACAGGGCCCCCATCACAGCCTCTTTATCCGTAATCAACCCTCCGGCGATAATGGGAACTCTGGACGTCTGGCAAATCTGCTCAATCACTTTTGGCATAAGTCCCGGAAGAACCTCGATAAAGTCCGGTTTTACCATGCGCTGCTGATTGCGTATATTCTCTAATGCCATGGAATCTATCAAAAAGTATCGAAGCACCGTACAAAGGGACAATTCCTTCCCCCGCTTAATCAATAAGGGTTTTGTCGTAATGATGCCATCCGCCTTTGTATATTGCTTAATATAGTCCACCGCCACCTCTTTTGAGCCTAACCCTGTAATCAGATCTATATGGACCATTGCCGTTCTTCCTGTCTGTTTTACCTGATTCACGATTTCTCTTATGGTGCAAATGTCTCCAAACAGAATAAACACGACTCTAATGTCTTCTATCTCGCAGCATCTCAAAAGTCCTTCCATATCCTTCACTGCCGCTACAACGGGATTGCTCTCGATTGCATCGTAATATTTTCTGTCCATCCCTTCCCCCTCTTAACGCCCTTCGATTATCCATACATGATCCCCGTAAGCCTGCCTGCTTTTGAGCAGTCAAAGCCTGCCCGGGACAGGATAAAAAGAAAAGAGCGACTAAACAGCAACATTCCTGCTGCACCTATTCGCTCTCCCATCTCAATACGTTTATGAAATTGATATAACTATACCATATTGCTGCCAGTAAATCAATCCCAGTATCACAAATAACTCAACAATATTTTTTATCGTCCTACCCATACCTGCTCTCCTTCCACCTGTATCTCATATTCTCCCGCAAGTTCCTGAAACTCTTCCATCTCTAAGATTCCCGGCGTCTGACGGATATACTCCTGAATCGTTTCGGCACACACGTCCCGTCCTAGGGCTGTATCCTGACACATCAGCCGGATATGTACTAGCTTAAGCTCCTCTGAGTCTCTTTGTTCTTCGATTCCCCTGACGCATATCTCCAGCGCCTTATCCCTCTGTCCGGATGTTTCATACAGCAGAGCCGTCTTTCGGTACAGTTCTTTTCTTTTCCCGGTATCCTGCTCCTGTTCCAACAGCTCCTCATACAATTTCAGCGCCTCTTCTGTCTCAT
>CATLIP010000118.1 GCA_949957035.1 uncultured Lachnospiraceae bacterium | reverse complement strand
AGGATGTTGGGTGCGGAAGCGGAATTTTGGGGATGCTTGCGCTAAAGTTCGGCGCAGAGTACTCGGTGGGGACAGATTTGGACCCCTGCGCCATTGAAGCGACCCATGAGAATATGGAAGCCAACGGCATTTCCAAAGAGCAGTATGAGGTCATGATCGGGAATATCATTGACGATGTGTCTGTGCAGGATGCGGTGGGATATGAGAGGTATGATATTGTGGCGGCGAACATCCTTGCGGATGTGCTGGTTCCTCTTACGCCTGTGATTGTACGTCAGATGAAACCGGGAGGAATCTATATTACCAGCGGGATTATCGACGATAAGGAAACTGTGGTGGTGGAAGCTGTGAAAGCATCCGGCCTTGAGGTTCTGGAGGTGAATCATCAGGGCGAGTGGGTATCTGTGACGGCGAGGAAGAATTGATGCAGCATTTTTTTGTGACGCCTTCTCAGGTGAAGGACGGGAAAATTTTTGTGGAAGGTTCCGATGTGAACCATATGAAGAACGTACTCAGGATGCGCCCGGGCGAGGAACTGATGGTGAGCGACGGCAATAATTTAAAGTATCTGTGCGCGGTAGAGGAATATGGGGAGGGCGGCGCTGTTCTTAGGATTCTGGAAGAAATGAAAACAGATACGGAGTTGTCTTCTAAGCTCTATCTGTTCCAGGGGCTTCCAAAGCAGGATAAGATGGAGCTGATTGTACAGAAAGCCGTGGAATTGGGGGCGTATCAGGTAATCCCGGTAAGCACCAGGCGTTCGGTGGTGAAGCTGGATGAGAAGAAGGCTTTAAAAAAGGTGGAGCGGTGGCAGCAGATCGCCCTAAGCGCCGCAAAGCAGGCGGGCAGAGGGTATATTCCCCAGGTGGCGGATGTGATGTCTTACCCGGAGGCTCTGTCCTATGCTAAGAAGCTGGATGTGGTATTGATTCCTTATGAGCTTGCGGAAGGCATGAAGGAGACGAAAGAAATCATAGAATCCATTGTGCCGGGGCAGTCGGTGGGAATTTTTATCGGGCCGGAGGGCGGCTTCGAGAAGGAGGAAGTGGAGCTTGCCCTGGAGTGGGGCGCAAAGGCGGTCACTCTGGGAAGACGGATTTTAAGGACGGAGACGGCGGGGCTTGCCATGCTGTCTGTTTTGATGTTCCGGTTGGAAGAATCCATTTGATTGTGACCTATCACATGGAAAGAACATATTCTGTTAATAAGAAAATAGAAAAATCAGGAAGTGAAATGAATGGGAGAAATATATTTAGACAACTCCGCGACTACCCGGGCATATGACTGCGTAGGGGAACTGGTAAAGAAGGTAATGTGTGAAGACTACGGCAACCCATCTTCCATGCATGCCAAAGGCGTTGCGGCAGAGCAATATATAAAAGAAGCAAAAGAGACATTTGCCAAGCTTCTCAAGGTGCAGCCTAAGGAAATCGTGTTCACGTCCGGCGGGACGGAGAGCGATAACCTTGCGCTTAGGGGCGTTGCCATGGCGAACCAGCGTGCCGGGAAACATCTGATTACCACTGCCATTGAACACCCGGCAATCATCAATACCATGCGCCATTTAGAGGAGGAAGGGTTCCGAGTGACCTATCTTCCGGTGGACCGCTACGGAAGGGTGAAGTTAGATGCGCTGAAGGAGGCATTGTGTAAAGATACTATCCTTGTATCCATTATGTCTGTGAATAACGAGGTAGGCTCTGTCCAGCCGATTCAGGAGGCAGCGGGTATCGTAAAGGCATATAACCAGAACATCCTGTTCCATGTGGATGCGGTACAGGGATTCGGGAAATATCGGATTTACCCGAAAAAATTGAAGGTAGATCTGTGTTCGATCAGTGGGCATAAGATTCATGGGCCTAAGGGTACGGGAATCTTATATATTGGGGAAAATGTGAAGATTAAGCCTATCGTATTCGGCGGAGAACAGCAGAAGAATATCCGTTCCGGTACGGAAAATGTTCCGGGCATTGCGGGTATTTCCTTAGCGGCGAAGATGATTTATCAGGATTTGGATGTGAAGGTGGCGCGGATGCGCAGGCTGAAACAGCGGTTCATCAAGGGTGTCAGCCAGATTGAAGATACCGTCATACACGGGCTTTATGATGAGACCAGCGCACCCCACATTATCAGCGTAGGTTTTGCGGGAATCCGAAGCGAAGTGCTTCTGCATGCCTTGGAGGAAAAAGGCATCTATGTATCCTCCGGGTCGGCATGCTCGTCGAATCATCCTCAGGTCAGCGGCGTCCTGAAAGGCATCGGGGCAAGGCAGGAATTCTTAGACGCTACCTTGCGGTTCAGTATGTCAGAATTTACAACGCCACAGGAGATTGACTATACGTTAGATACCCTCTACAATATAGTGCCGAACCTTCGGAAATATACCAGGCGTTAAGAAAAATATGTGAATAGAAGAGAGAAGAGAGAAGATGAGATATCATACTTTTTTAATTAAATACGGAGAGATAGGAATCAAAGGAAAGAACCGTTATCTGTTTGAGGATGCACTCGTCAGACAGGTGCGGTTCGCACTGAAAGACGTAGAAGGGCAGTTTGAAGTCCATAAGTCCCAGGCAAGGATTTATGTGGACTGTGACGGGGATTATGATTATGACGATACGGTGGAACATTTGCAGCGGGTGTTCGGTATCGTGGGAATCTGCCCGGTAGTCCGTATGGAGGATCGGGGATTTGAGCAGTTGAAGAAGGACGTGGTCGCCTATATGGACGAGGCGTATCCGGATAAGAACCTGACCTTCAAGGTGGAGGCAAGGCGTGCGAGGAAATCCTACCCCCTTACTTCCATGGAGATTAACTGCGCGCTGGGCGAGGCGATTCTTGACGCATTTCCTGAGACGAAGGTGGACGTGCATCATCCGGATGTGATGCTGAACGTAGAGGTGCGTAATGAGATCTACGTCTATTCCAGGATTATTCCGGGGGCAGGCGGGATGCCGGTGGGAACCAACGGTAAGGCCATGCTGCTTTTGTCAGGCGGGATTGACAGCCCTGTAGCGGGGTATATGATTTCCAAGCGGGGAGTGGGAATTGAGGCCACTTATTTCCATGCGCCGCCTTATACCAGTGAGCGGGCGAAGCAGAAGGTGGTGGACCTGGCGAGAATTGTGTCGCGGTATGCCGGGCCTGTTAAGTTACATGTGGTGAATTTTACAGACATCCAGTTGTATATTTATGACCAGTGTCCTCACGATGAGCTGACGATTATTATGAGAAGGTATATGATGCGTATTGCGGAACATTTCGCGAAAAAGGATGGGTGTCTTGGTCTGATTACAGGCGAGAGCATCGGGCAGGTGGCGAGCCAGACCATGCAGAGCCTTGCCGCCACCAACGACGTCTGCACGATGCCGGTGTACCGGCCTGTGATTGGGTTTGACAAGCAGGAGATCGTGAATATTTCTGAGAAGATTGGGACTTATGAGACGTCTATCCAGCCCTTTGAGGACTGCTGTACGATTTTTGTGGCGAAGCATCCGGTGACGAAGCCCAATGTGGAGGTGATTCGCAGGTCGGAAGAGCATCTGAGCGAGAAGAGCGATGAGTTGATGAAGACGGCGCTTGAGACGGTGGAGATTATTGAGGTGAAATAGGAGTACCGGATATTCCTGTTAGGGATGAACAGTGGTGATAATAAAAAGGGCAAGGCTCATATATAAGCCTGCCCTTATGTTCAAAATAACCGTCTGGAATATTCTTACTCACAGATATAAGCCTTGAGCGCATCGAGAATCGTATCAATCTCAGCCGTATCTGCATGGATGTTCAAGTCAATCGGCTTGGAAAGGTCTAAGCTGAAAATCCCCATAATAGACTTCGCGTCGATGACGTACCTTCCGGATACCAAATCGAAATCGTGGTCAAATTTTGTGATATCATTTACAAAAGACTTTACCTTATCAATAGAATTCAAAGAAATCTGAACTGTTTTCATTGGACTATACCTCCCTTATTTTTTCGTGTTCTATACCTATCTTAAAAGTAAGTGGTAGAAAAGTCAAGGAACAATTTGCCAAAGATGTAAAGTATTCCATCTGAAATATTCTGGCAACCTGCATAGAAGGGAGGGCATCCCGCAATACCTGCCACATGGGGGCAGACGGAAAGGAATGGTAGTATAATATGAAAAAAGCAGCATTACATAATCTTGGATGCAAGGTGAACGCATATGAGACAGAAGCAATGCAGGAGTTATTAGTCCGGAACGGATATGAGATTGTGCCGTTCCAGGAGAAAGCGGACATTTACATTATTAACACATGCACTGTCACCAATATGGCAGACCGTAAGTCAAGGCAAATGCTGCACAGGGCGAGAAAGCAGAACCCGGAGGCTTTAGTGGTGGCATGCGGCTGTTACGTCCAGGCAAAGGAGGGCGAGCAGGAGGAATGTGTGGATGTTGTGATTGGGAACAACCGCAAGAAGGATTTGATTGAGATATTGGAAGGATTTGAGTCCGGCAAAAAAAGGCTTGAAAAAGAAATATTGGACATCAACCATACCAATGAATACGAGGAACTGCACCTTGAGCAGACGGCAGAACATACCCGCGCATACGTAAAGGTGCAGGACGGCTGCAACCAGTTCTGTACCTACTGTATCATTCCTTATGTTCGGGGAAGGGTCAGAAGCCGCGCCCGGGACAGTGTGCTTGGGGAAATCCAAAAGCTTGCGGATAACGGCTACAAAGAGGCAGTCCTGACCGGAATCCATCTAAGCTCCTATGGCATCGATACGAATGACAGCCTGCTTGGCCTGATTCTTGCAGTCCATGAGATTCCGGGCATCCAAAGAATCCGGCTGGGTTCTCTTGAACCGAGAATCATCACGCAGGAATTTGTGGAAACGCTTGCAGAACTCCCAAAGATATGTCCCCATTTCCACCTATCCCTGCAAAGCGGGTGCGACGATACATTAAAGCGGATGAACCGACGCTACACGTCTGAGGAATACTATGAGAAATGTATGCTCCTGCGGAAATATTTCACCCGTCCAGCATTGACCACAGATGTAATCGTAGGCTTCCCGGGAGAGACGCAAGAAGAGTTTGCACAGTCCAAGGCATTTATCGACAAGGTCAATTTCTACGAGACTCATGTATTCAAATATTCAAAGCGGGAAGGGACGAAGGCGGCAGCCATGAAAGACCAGATACCGGAGGAAATTAAGGCCTGCCGCAGCAATGAGCTTCTTTCTCTTAGCAGAAGGAAACAGGAGGCTTACGAGGATGCGCTTCTTGGGACGGTGCAGGAAGTCTTGATGGAAGAAGAGATTCTGGTAGAAGGAGAGCGTTACCTGACGGGACACACCCGGGAATATGTGAAGGTTGGACAGAAATTAGGCGAAAATCGGATAAATGAGTTGGTAAATGTAGAAATTGAGAGCCGTTTACAAATAATTCATTGAATTTTTCCCGTCAATAGGTTAGAATAACAGTGAAGTATTTTTGGAGGACGTGAGTATATGAGAGATTTAAGCAGCACACAGTTTTTTCAGGTAGAAAGCGGTCCACAGATTCAAGCAAAAGATATACTTGAGATTGTGTACAGGGCATTGAGCGAAAAAGGATATAATCCGGTGAACCAGATTGTAGGGTATATTATGTCAGGAGATCCGACATATATCACAAGCTACGACGGGGCGCGCAGCCTGATTATGAAGATGGAGCGGGACGAACTGGTAGAAGAGATGCTTAAAACGTATATTGAGCACAACAGATGGGTATAATCTATGAGAATCATGGGACTGGACTACGGCTCTAAGACAGTAGGCGTAGCGATCAGTGACGCTCTGGGCATTACGGCTCAGGGGGTAGAGACAATTTGTCGTAAGGAAGAGAACAAGCTGCGTAAGACCTGTGCGCGTATCGAGGCATTGATTGAAGAGTATGAGGTTGAGCGGATTGTGCTTGGGCTTCCGAAGCATATGAACAATGATATTGGGGAACGGGCGGAACAATCCATAGCGTTTGGGAAGATGCTCACCCGGCGGACAGGGCTTGAGGTCGTGATGTGGGACGAGCGCCTGACTACGGTTGAAGCGGAACGGACTTTGATTGAGAATCGTGTGAGACGGGAAGATCGCAAGAAGTATATTGACAAGGTTGCGGCTGTTATTATATTGCAGGGATATCTGGATGCCGTTGCGGCCGGTCAGGAAAAGTATTCTTGAGGAGTTATTTATGGAGAAGATAAGATTCAGGTCGGAAGAGATTCCGGAGGAAGTGGACTTTTTTGTGCTGGAACAGACGAAGGTGAACGGCGTGACCTATATCCTGGTTACAGATTCGGAAGACGGGGATGCGGAGTGCCTGATACTCAAGGATACGTCAAAGGAGGCGTCGTCGGACAGTATCTACGAGATTGTCGAAGACGACGTGGAGCTTACGGCAATATCGAAGGTCTTCGAGGAGTTGCTTGAAGACGTCGAGATCGAAAGGTAATATACTATGTCCATCAGTAAAGAGAATTTTAAGAAAATGCTGAAAGAAAAGGGTCTTAAAGTAACCAACCAGCGGTTGCTTGTGTTAGAGGTACTTGCAGATCATCGTGATAAGCACATGACTGCGGAAGACATTTATGAACTGGTAAAGGAAGACTATCCGGAGATCGGACTGGCTACTATTTACCGGACTGTGCAGTTGTTACGGGAAATGCAGTTGGTGGATCGGATCAATCTTGATGATGGGTGCCTGCGCTATGAGATCAGCGATATGTTTGACGGGGAGACAAAGCATCATCATCATCATCTGATATGTAAGACATGTGGAAAAGTGGTTCCGTTTGAAGAGGACCTCTTAGACGAATTAGAGCGTCTTGTTGAGCAGGAGACGGGATTCCATGTGTCAGACCACGAATTAAAGTTCTACGGACAATGCCAAGAGTGCCTGAAAATGGCAGGACAATAGAACGGAGACGCACGTGGAGGTGTAAATTTGAAGAGAGAAAACAATGGAAAATTGCGAATCATTCCGCTTGGAGGTCTGGAAAAAATCGGAATGAATATCACTGCCTTCGAGTATGAAGACAGTATTATTGTCGTGGATTGCGGTCTGGCATTCCCGGAGGATGACATGCTGGGGATCGATCTTGTCATCCCGGACGTGACCTATTTAAAAGACAATATCCAGAAGGTGAAAGGATTCGTGATTACCCATGGACATGAAGACCATATCGGCGCATTATGCTATGTATTGCGGGAGATGAATCTTCCAATCTATGCAACAAAACTGACGATGGGAATTATTGAGAGGAAATTGACTGAGCATAACCTTTTGCGCAGCACAAGAAGGAAGGTTGTGAAGCATGGGCAGTCGATTAACCTTGGGCAGTTTAGGATTGAGTTTATTAAGACGAACCACAGTATCCAGGATGCGGCGGCGCTGGCGATTTATTCACCGGCGGGAATCGTAGTGCATACGGGAGACTTTAAGGTAGACTATACGCCGGTATTTGGAGACGCCATTGATTTGCAGCGGTTTGCAGAGATTGGTAAGAAGGGTGTT
>CATLIP010000117.1 GCA_949957035.1 uncultured Lachnospiraceae bacterium | reverse complement strand
TGACGGATGTGGTTAATCCAAATAGCACCTCGCCAGACCAATTACTCCCTTATCATAAAAGAATAAGTGCATAAGGTAAAGCACTAATGAAATGCTTTATCTCTTACACTTATATGGTACTAAATAGAGGCCAATGCAAACCGCTATACCTTTGTCTGGCGCGGAACTCTTAACTATCATCTTGTCGGACTGCTGGATACGATAGATGGCATTTATCAAAAGTATAATACCTTTTTAGACGAACACGGATACGGACCCAAATATGATCTTGGGAATGCACAGATGTTTATTATTGAAGGAATGGAGAAAGTTCGGCATGTAATTGAAGAAAACCGGAAACGAAAACTGACGAAGCATAAAAAGTTGTCAAACAATACCGTGATAGAGATTGATAACTGCTCGCCTCTGGAGATCGTGAAGCTCCAGGAAAACCTGCTGGAGATTGCTGCCGGTGAAGGAATTGCGTTTGTTTCCGGCAAAGGGAAGAGAAAACCACAGATACAGCAGCTTTATGAGGAACTGGAGAAATGTGGAAGCCGCCTGATGGAGTATAAAGAATGTTTTGAGCTCATGGGAAAAGACCGCAACAGTTATTCCAAGACGGATCTGGAAGCCACGTTTATGAGAATGAAAGAGGACCATATGCTGAACGGACAGTTAAAACCGGCATACAATGTCCAGGTTGCGGTAGAAAACTATTTCATCATCCATGGCTATGTAAGCAATGACCGCACAGATTATAATACTCTGATCCCTGTTCTGGAAAAACATCGGAACGCCTTTGGGGAGGTTTTGGAGGAAGTAACGGCTGACAGCGGCTACTGCAGTGAGAAAAATCTCCTGTATCTGAAAAGAAATCACATTGCCAGCTATATTAAGCTTCAAGATCATGAACAAAGGAAAACCCGTGCGTATAAAGAAGATATCGGGAAATATTACAACATGAGATATGAAGTCTTTGAAGATGAACATTATTATGTGTGCCATGACGGGAGGCAGCTACGGCACATGCGGACAGAAACAAGGGAACAGGCGGGATATACCCAGACTTTTGAAGTGTATGGATGTGCGGACTGCAGCGGCTGCCAGCATAAGTCCAAATGCCTGTATAAATATAAAGAAGAAAGAGATGTTCAGAAAAATAAGGTGATGAAAATCAACGAACAATGGGAAGAGCTGAAAGAAAAATCCCATGCAAATATCCAGAGTGAAAAAGGGATCGTAAAACGGCAAACCCGTTCCATACAAACTGAGGGACATTTCGGGGATATCAAAGAGAATGAGAAATTCCGAAGGTTTAACTACCGTAATACAGATAAAGTGTATAAGGAATTTATGCTGTACGCAATAGGGCGGAATATCAATAAATATCATCGCTTCCTACACAAAGAGCTCCAAAAATTTGAAGGAAAAATAGAGCAGAAAACAGCGTAAAAAAAAAGAGCTGGCCATTAAAATTGACACCAAGGGTTTTTTGCGCCCAAAAATAAGAGCTATACAGAAAAAATAAGCATATCCCATAGAAGAGCATGTGCTGGAAAGCGCGGAACTCTAATGGATATGCTTATTTTGTTGTAAGGGGCTAAAAATCGGCATTAACCGACAGCCCCCTCTACTCTTGCTAACCTAATTTTTTCACATATGCGCCATTTTCTCTGACGAATCCCATCTTCTCCAGATAAGTCCCATGAGCCTTAGACTCTTTCTCAGAATACACCAGCGTACGAATCCCCTTTGCCGGAAGTTTTGAATATAAATAAGCTCCTACGGAACAGTCGCGGTACGCAGGCACCGAGTAGTCAAGAGTCACGTCCAAAACGCCTTCTTCCCGCTCTTTTCCCAGCATTACTCCCGCCGGATCTCCATTGCAGCACACCATATACGCCCGGTCCATCTCCTGATTTTCCTTAGAAAACCCGGGGAAGAATTTCTCAATGTCCATACGGTAATAGTCCAGAATATAACTCAGCAGTCCGTCATCGCTCTTCATATCCACCAGATCATAACTCTGTTCCTTCTTACTGAGTTTTACCAGGTTGTAGACATTGATGGCAACCAGGAAAAGGTTCATAAGAGCCGTAGGATAGGAATGGATGATCAACGCATACACACAGAAAATACCGCTTCCTATGGTATTGATCACTCTTAGTTTTATTACCGATGACATCAGCATAGACACCACCACCAGCATGGAGCCTAAGTATCCCACCATTTCAATCAGCATTGAGACATTCATCGCAATCTCTTCTCCTTCGTATCCTTCTTACTAATACCCTGTTTTCACATCCGAATTTTTCATACTCCTGACCAGCCGGCTTGTTCCCAGCCTGTCTGCGCCAAGCCGCAGGAATTCTTCTGCATCCGCAAAGGAGGAAATGCCTCCTGCCGCTTTGATCTTCACGTCTTTTCCCACATACTTTCTCATCAGCTCCACATCCGCAAAGGTGGCTCCCCCTGTCGAGAATCCAGTAGAAGTCTTGATATATTCCGCCCCTGCGTTCGTGACGATCTCACACATCTTAATCTTCTCTTCTTCCGTAAGCAGGCATGTCTCGATAATCACTTTCAGTATCTTCTGTCCGCAGGCTTCGTGAATCTGGCGGATCTCATCTTCAATCTCCTGATATCTCTTATCTTTTAAGAAACCGATATTGATCACCATATCAATCTCCTCTGCCCCATTAGCAATGGCGTCCTTCGTCTCAAAGACCTTTACGGCCGTGGTACTGTATCCATTGGGGAATCCGATCACCGTACAGATTGGCAGTTTCCCTTCCACATATTCTGCCGCCTGCTTTACATAAGCCGCCGGGATACAGGCAGACGCTGCCTCATATTCTACTGCATCGTCCAGAATCTGCCGAATTTCCTCCCATGTGGCAGACTGGATCAGCAGCGTGTGGTCAACAAGTTTCAGAACTTCTCTTTTCTCCATATCAATCTTACCTCCTAAAACAACGAAACAATACTTACCAGCAAAGCGCTCATGATACTTACAAATACTCCGCCGATCATAGACTTGAATACCAGGCGGGAAATGGTCCCTCTCTTCTCGGGGCAGAGCACGCCGATACCGCCGACGCACATTCCCATGCTTGAAAGATTAGCAAATCCGCACAGAGAAATCGCACAGATCATTCCGACTCTCGGCTCCAGTTCTCCAAGCTTCTCCGCCAACTCTCCAAAGGCGATAAATTCATTCAAGATCAGCTTATTTCCCAGCAGAGAGCCTTCCATAAAAATCTGGCTTCCGTCCAGTCCCATCAGGAAACCAAAGGGTGCAAATACATAAGAGAAAATCTGTGCATACCGGTGGACGCACCCTCTGCCAAAGCATCGATTACATTAGAATTATTCCCTTTATTATCCATCTTAACATCGGTAATTGACTTGATCTGCTCTGTCTACGGATAGATGATCTTGGAGACCATAATACTGCCAATCGGAACCAGAGCGCTTGCAATCAGCAAGTATTCCATAGGAATACCCAAGGCATGATAGCCGCCTAATATCGATGCGGACATACTTCCCATTCCCGAGACCAGAATCACGAAGATTTCACTCTCTGTCAGATCCTTGAGATATTTACTGACCAGAATCGGACTGTCCGTGTGCCCCAAAGCACGCTCACCAGGGCAGACACGAATATAATATTGCCCAGGCTCTGGACAATGAATACGCTCATCTTAGAACTGTCAAAAAGATCCCCGAACACAAAGGTCAGTCCTTCATTTCCACAATTGATGACCGCTGTCAGCCCATTGGACAGAAGCGTCACGATCTTCTGTCCCAGAGGAATCTTTACGATGATCAGCGCGATCACAAGCTCTGCTGCGAACGCTTTCGCCACCGTCTTCCACGGAACGCTTTTCCGATCCCAGGAAATCAGCCGGCAGATTGCCAGCACGACGGCAATACCGATCAGGTTCAACACAATCTTCATTGTTCTAACTCCTTCTCCTTAGATTTACTTTAATTGAGCAAGAATGGTACTTCCTATGGTTCCCTCCGGCATATCCAGTCCAAAATTGTCAGTGATCGTTGCCCCGATCACCCCAAAGGTCTGTGCATCTTCCAGCCTCCCGAATCCTTCCATCGACGGAGAATACGCAAGGAACGGAACCTTTTCTCTCGTATGGTCTGTGCCTGTATGTGTGGGGTCGTTGCCATGATCTGCCGTAATAATCAATAAATCATCTTCCTTAAGAAGCTCAAGTAATTCTCCCAGCTTCACATCGAACTTTTCCAGTTCCTGCGCATAGCCCTTCACATTCCGGCGGTGTCCCCATAATGCGTCGAAATCCACCAGATTTACATAACAAAGACCTTCAAAATCCCTTTTTGCTATCTCGATCGTCTGCTCCATTCCGTGTACAGAACTCTTGGATTTGTTGGACTGCGTAAGGCCTTCTCCATCAAAGATATCGAAGATCTTTCCCACGGAAATCACATCCAGTCCGGCATCTTTTAACACGTTAAGCGCAGTCCGACCGTAGGGCTTCAGCGCATAATCATGACGGTTGCTGGTCCTCTTGAACTCGCCCTTCTTCCTGCCCACATACGGTCTTGCGATCACACGCCCTACCTTCCACTCGTCCTTCATGGTAATCTCACGGGCAATCTCACAGCAGCGATATAATTCGTCTAGTCCAAATGTCTCCTCATTTCCGCAGATCTGAAGGACAGAGTCTGCGGATGTATATACGATCATATGGCCTGTGGAGATTTCCTCCTCTGCAAGCTCTTCTAAGATCTCTGTCCCGCTGGCGCTCTTATTTCCGATAATCACACGTCCCGTTCTCTCCGACAGTTCATCCAGAAGCTCCTGGGGGAATCCATTCTCCGTAAATGTCTTGAAAGGCTTCGTGATGTACAGCCCCATCATCTCCCAGTGGCCGGTCATCGTATCTTTCCCGGTGCTGGCTTCGCTCAGATATGTATAGTATCCCAATGGCCGTTCCGACGGCTCCACCTGCTTTAACGGATGCAGGTTTGCCATTCCAAGCTTCTTAAGATTCGGAATATGGAACTCATCCATCTGCTGCGAGATATGGCCGAGCGTATCGGTTCCCGCATCCCCGTAATCTGCTGCGTCGGGCAGCGCCCCGACACCAAGGGAATCCACCACAATGGTAAATATACGTCTGTATCTCCTCATTCTTATACCCTCTTTCTTAATCCTTATACTGTTTTAACCGCAGAAACTGTTCTTTGGTAAGTGTAATCTTTCCATTGGCATTCGAGATCCGTTCTTCCTTTTCCAATGACGCAATGGCTCGCTGGATACTCCTTACATTATATCCGATCCGGTCCGCAAGCTCTGCCTGCGTCTTCATGACCCGATGCCGTCCCTGATTGTCCGTCTGTCCGTTTTCATAGGATTTGACCAGATAATCCACCAGTCTTTCTTTGCAGTTCATGAATATGTATTCACGGTCAACGATTCTCTCAGAGGTAAGCGTCGCCATGATATTTTTCATCCTGAGGAACAGGGCATTCTCATCATGCCGGATCCAGTTCATATAAGCGCCTGCCGGAATCTTAAGAAGCTTACAGTCCTTCGCCGCACAGATGGACACGCAGTATTCAGAAATATCTGCGAATATTTCAAAATCTCCGATGATATACATTTTCGTGAAATCCATAAAATAATATACACGGCCCATTCTCTGATGATCTACGCCCATAATCTTTCCTGACAGGATGATGTATACCATGTCGCTTGGCATTCCTGCCCGAAGAATATACCGGCCGCTTTTCACCTCTTCGTATATCAGTTCTTCCACGATCCCGTCCGGCATGTAATCAAATAATTCCTTCAGATACCTGCTTCGGTCGGGTTCTGTCTTCTCAATAAGTTCTAATATCTGTTGTTTTGATTGCATCTTATCTCTCCCGGGAAATCATGCGGCCATTTACCGTACCCTACATACTTGTAACAATCATCGTAACCAGCTCTTTAAAGGTCTTCGCCACACGGTCGGCTGTCTCCTGCACCTCTTTGTGATTCAGCTCCTGCTTTGACAGACCTGCCGCCATGTTGGTGATACAGGAGATTCCGCATACCTCCATTCCCATATGATGCGCTGCCATGGCCTCACATGCCGTACTCATACCGACGGCGTCTCCGCCCCAGCTTCTTGCAAGCCTTATTTCCGCCGGAGTCTCGTAATTCGGACCGGTAAACTGTACATAGATGCCTTCCTTGATATCAATCTTACACTGCGCTGCACATTTTCGAATCACACTCTGTAGGCGCAGACTGTATACTTCGCTCATGTCCGGGAATCTGGTTCCTAATTCCTCCAGGTTCGGCCCGATCAGAGGGCTTGGGACGCCAGTCGTAATATGGTCTGTGATAAGCATGAAGTCTCCCGGCTGATAAGTGTCATTCACACCACCCGCCGCATTAGTCAGAAGAATCTTTTTTGCACCGAGCATTCCCATCAGACGAGTCGGAAGCACCACGTCAGACATAGGATATCCTTCATAATAATGTACACGTCCCTGCATGATTACAATAGGCGTTTCCTCCACATATCCGAATACGAACCGTCCCTTATGTCCCTTTACTGTGGATACAGGAAAGCCTTCAATCTCCGTATATTCGATGGTATCTGCAATTTTGATCTCATCTGCATAATCACCCAGTCCAGAACCTAAAATCAAGGCAACCTCCGGTTTAAAATCAATTTTTTCTCTTACACTGGCTACGCATGTCATTAATTTGTTATACATCTCTTCACATCCCTTTCTTTTTCATTGTTATGATTCGGTTTAAAACCATGCTGCATAATATATAATAGATTGGAACCATGTTATAAATAAATTATACATAATTTTTATTATTTTCAAAACGACATCTGTCGTATTTGGTGATGTTTTATAATTTTAGGATATATGCACAAAAATATTTACACATTTTTGACTATTTTTCACAAAAAAAATTAAACAACCTATTCTTTCTTACCTCTTCCCTATGTTAATAACCGTCTGGCCCTCTTATCCAGCATTCCCCTCCTGCCATGCATGGTATCACTAATTGCTCCTCTCCCCATCGCTAATGGCCTTGATACTAAATCTTTATTTCTCACTTTTTACAATGAAAAAACCTGTAAATACTAATATTTACAGGTTTTCCTAACTCCCCGAGTTGGGCTCGAACCAACAACCCCGCGGTTAACAGCCGCGTGCTCTACCATTGAGCTATCGAGGATTATTCTGTTTTCCTGCACGTTTTCTTCGGTGTGCGACCGTGTCGTTGCTCTACCATTGAGCTATCGAGGATTATTCTCTATTCTCTTAATTTAAAGAAACACCAACTATATTATACTCCTTCGTACCTCATATAGCAAGTGTTTTTTCATGTACCTTCAAAACTGCACACAAGAAACTTTCTCTAAGATATATCCTTTCTTCCATCTTCCTTTTCCTATCCACCTTTGGTCATGCCCTCGACCGATTAGTTGCGGTCAGCTCCATACATTACTGCACTTCCACCTCCGCCCTATCTACCTTGTCGTCTTCAAGGGGTCTTACTA
>CATLIP010000116.1 GCA_949957035.1 uncultured Lachnospiraceae bacterium | reverse complement strand
AGGCGAAGAAGAAGCAGAAGACCGTTGAAGTGAAGGAAGTGCGTCTTTCACCCAATATCGATACGAATGACCTGAATACCAAGGTCAACAATGCTAAAAAGTTTATCAGTAAGGGTAATAAAGTGAAGATTACCCTGCGTTTCAGAGGCCGTGAGATGGCACATGTACAGCAGAGCAAGCATATTCTGGATGATTTTGCAGAACTGCTTAAGGATGTTGCTGTTGTGGAGAAACAGCCGAAGCTGGAAGGCAGAAGCATGAGTATGGTTTTAACTGAAAAACGTTAAAAATATATTTACAAATCAAGGAGGAAATAATCATGCCAAAGATCAAGACAAATAGAGCAGCTGCAAAGCGCTTCAAAAAGACGGGTACAGGAAAGTTAAAAAGAAATAAAGCGTATAAGAGCCATATCTTAACTAAGAAGTCTGCTAAGAGAAAGAGAAATCTTAGAAAATCAATCATTACTGATGCAACAAATGTAAAGAACATGAAGAAAGTATTACCGTATCTGTAAGAGAACGTAGTAGAGTATTGAAGGAGGAAATAAGACATGGCAAGAATTAAAGGCGGAATGAACGCTAGAAAGAAGCATAACAGAGTTTTAAAATTAGCAAAAGGATACAGAGGAGCACGTTCTAAGCAGTACAGAGTTGCAAAGCAGTCTGTCATGAGAGCGCTTACTTCTGCGTACGCAGGAAGAAAGCAGCGCAAGCGTCAGATGCGTCAGTTATGGATTGCACGTATTAATGCGGCTGCAAGGATGAACGGATTATCCTACAGCAAGTTTATGCATGGATTGAAGCTGGCCAACGTTGATATGAACAGAAAGATGTTGGCGGAGATGGCAGTGAATGACGCGGCCGGATTTACAGCGTTAGCAGAGGCGGCGAAGGCAAAGCTGGCTTAATTGAGATAAAATTGAGAGAAAAGATCAAAAAAGTTCTTGACATCGGCGGGCTGCCGTGGTAGAGTTCTATTAAACCGTTGAGGAAGAGTGAGTACTGTTAGATATCTGCTTTACAGAGAGCTGTGGAGGGTGGAATACAGCAAGTTGGAGCTGGCAGGAATGGGCTTCCGAGGGCGAGCTGAAGTGTCCTTTAGGGATGGCAGTAAGCAAGCCGGAGAGGGTACTCCGTTAAAAAAGTACGTGTATGATGGTACGCATGAGTGGATATACAGGATATGTATATCAAGCCGGGTGGCACCGCAGGAGTTGTTAATGATTACTCTTGTCCCAGCAATTGTTTATTGTGTGGGATAAGGGTATTTTTTTATTTATATTTATTGAAGATACCTTGTCCCGCCTAACTTCAAAGAGTGAAAGGAGAACAAGACAATGAGTGAACAGAAAATCCCTTACAAAATCTATCTGGAAGAGAGCGAGATGCCGAAGCAATGGTACAATGTACGTGCGGACATGAAGAATAAACCCGCACCCCTTCTGAATCCGGGGACCTTGAAGCCTATGACGGCAGAAGAATTATCCGGCGTATTCTGTGAGGAACTGGTACGGCAGGAGTTAGATAATGACAGCCGTTACATTGATATCCCCCAGGAAATTATAGATTTCTACAAGATGTACCGTCCTGCCCCCCTTGTACGTGCGTACTGTCTGGAGGAGAAGCTAAAGACACCTGCAAAGATTTATTATAAATTTGAAGGAAATAATACCAGCGGGAGCCACAAACTAAATTCTGCAATCGCCCAGGCCTATTATGCCAAGAAACAAGGCTTAAAAGGCGTAACCACAGAGACGGGAGCAGGACAGTGGGGAACAGCGCTTTCTATGGCATGTTCTTATCTGGATTTGGACTGTAAAGTATTTATGGTAAAGTGTTCTTATGAGCAGAAGCCATTCCGACGCGAAGTGATGCGAACCTATGGGGCCAGTGTTACACCGTCGCCTTCCATGGAGACAGAGGTAGGAAAGAAAATTTTGGCAGAGCATCCGGGAACCACAGGAAGTCTTGGATGTGCGATTTCAGAGGCAGTAGAGGTCGCGGTAGGAAGCGAGGGTTACCGGTATGTGCTTGGAAGCGTACTGAACCAGGTATTGCTGCATCAGTCGATTATCGGCATGGAGACGAAGAGCGCGCTGGATAAATATGGTATTACGCCGGATATTATTATTGGATGTGCGGGCGGCGGCTCAAACCTTGGCGGATTGATTTCACCCTTCATGGGAGAGAAATTAAGAGGCGAGAAGGATTATCATTTCATTGCAGTGGAACCGGCGTCCTGCCCAAGCTTAACCAGAGGCGTCTATGCATATGATTTCTGTGATACGGGTATGGTGTGTCCGCTGGCTAAGATGTATACGCTGGGAAGCGGCTTCATTCCTTCTGCAAATCATGCAGGCGGTCTGCGTTATCACGGTATGAGTTCCGTCCTGTCACAGCTCTATGCGGATGGGTATATGGAGGCAAGGTCCGTGGAACAGACAGCAGTTTTTGAGGCGGCTGAGAAGTTCGCAAGAGTGGAAGGAATCCTTCCGGCGCCGGAGAGCAGCCATGCAATCAAAGTAGCGATCGACGAGGCCATGAAGTGTAAGGAGACCGGGGAAGAGAAGACGATTGTGTTTGGACTGACCGGTACGGGATACTTTGACATGGTGGCTTATGAGAAGTTCCATAATGGAGAGATGAAGGATTATATTCCTACGGACGAAGACCTGAAAGTAGGATTCGACGGGATTCCGAGATTTCCCGGGAACATGGAAGAATAACTTCCCGACTCAGTAATTGGTCAATCAAGAGGAGAAACAAAAGGTATGAAAGTTTTAGTTGTAGTAGATATGCAGAACGATTTTATCGATGGAGCATTAGGGACAAAAGAAGCAGCGGCTATTGTTCCGAAGGTTGTGGAGAAAATCCGGAATTTTGATGGAAGGGTACTGTATACCAGAGACACGCACGAAGAGGATTATTTGGATACACAGGAGGGGAAGAGCCTTCCGACAGCACATTGTATCAAAGGAACCAAAGGCTGGGAGCTCCATCCGGAGATAGATAAGCTCTGCAGAGAAGACGCCATAGATAAACCGACGTTCGGCAGCACCATCCTTGGGGGTATGTTAAGAAACATGAACGAAGAATATAAGCTGCGCGCTATGGGAGGACTGGAATCCATTACGTTTGTAGGACTTTGTACGGATATCTGCGTCATATCAAACGCACTGCTTGCAAAAGCCTTTGTTCCGGAAGTACCGATTATTGTGGATGCATCCTGTTGTGCAGGAGTAACGCCGGATAGTCATAAAAATGCATTGGAAGCCATGAAGATGTGCCAGATAGTGTGTGAAGAAGAATAGAGTCAGACTTTTAGCTGTGAGCAGAAAAGCTTCATTAAGAACATTCTGCTCACAGCCGTTCTGTGCTTTCACATATGGATATCTGTGATGGCTAAGCAGGATAATTCAACTGTTTCGCTGTGATATCCGTAAGAACATCTTTCAGGTATTTCCTTGCAAGGTATCTTGCCATAGGAAGATTCATGTCCAGATAGTTTCCGCAGTCTTTCGCACATGCGCCCGGTACGTCCCCCTCGAAATCAGCGATGAAGGTAAACATCTGAATCATAAGCGGTACGATATCTTTGGACGTATATTCTCCCACGAGTAACAGGTAGAACCCTGTCCGGCAGCCCATGGGTCCAAAGTAGAGAGTCTTGTCAGCGTAGTCCGGATGATTGCGCAGGAATGTAGCTGCCAGATGTTCGATGGTGTGCATCTCGGCGGTATTCATGACCGGCTCATCGTTGGGGCTTGTCATACGAATGTCAAATGTGGTAACAGGATGACCCTCTACCTGGTCGATGCGGGAAACATAGAGTCCCGGAACCAGACGAAGATGGTCTATGGTAAAACTTGTAATCTTTTCCATGATAGCTACGGCTCCTTTTTTGAATTTGGTGTGTTGACATAGTGAGACACCATTTTATGCGAAGTTATTATAGCACTTTTGCAGGGGATTTGCTACATTTTGGCAGATTTTACCTGGATTTTTTGTTTTGGGGGAAATGTGATGGAAAATGTTCAGATTTGTGGTATACTTACAGAGTATATGAAGAGATTGTTTATTACAGGAGTCAGAAGATGAAGTTATATATTGTGAGACATGGAGAGACCGCGTGGAATAAGGCGCGTAAGATTCAGGGACAGGTGGATATCCCGCTGAATGAATTTGGAAGGACGCTGGCAAGAAAGACAGGGGAAGGACTTGCGGATATTTCCTTTGACCTGTGTTATTCCAGCCCCTTATCCCGGGCAAGAGAGACTGCACAACTGATTCTTGCGGGAAAGCCGACACAGATTATGGAAGATAAGCGAATCGTTGAGATGGCGTTTGGAGAATATGAAGGGCGCTGCTGTTCGAGAAGCGGATGGGATCTTCCAGAGGAGTTTCGGCGTTTTTTTGACGGACCGGATCGGTATCAGGCTCCGGAAGGCGGGGAGGATTTTGCGCAGGTGAAGAAGCGGACCGGAGATTTTTTGCAGGAGCTTTATGAAAAAAAAGAATACCGGGATTACAATATTCTGATTGCCACCCATGGGGCGGCGCTGGCAGGCTTGCTGAGTAATATCAAGAGGAAGCCTCTGGCAGAATACTGGGGAGAGGGCGTGCATAAGAACTGCGCCGTAACAGAGGTAGAGGTGATTGAGGGGAAGCCTGAAATTATTTCGGAAAATGTGGTCTACTATGACGACGAAGTAGAGCCTTGGGATAAGTAAGATTGTTTATGGTATAGAATGGAGGAGAATAAAAATGATAAATGATAAGAAAGTATTGTTCAGCGGAATGCAGGCAACCGGTAATCTGACACTGGGAAATTACCTTGGCGCTTTAAAGAATTGGGTGACGCTCAGCGATGAGTATGAGTGTTTCTACAGTGTGGTAGATATGCATTCGATTACGGTGAGACAGGACCCGGCAACGCTTCGCAAGCGGGCGAGAGCGCTTTTGACGCTTTACATTGCGGCGGGGCTTGACCCGGAAAAGAACTGCATCTATTACCAGTCTCATGTTTCCGGCCATGCGGAGCTGGCTTGGATTTTGAACTGCTTCACATATATGGGAGAGCTGAACCGAATGACCCAGTTTAAGGATAAGTCAGCGAAACATGCGGACAATATCAATGCGGGATTATTTACATATCCTGTGCTGATGGCGGCGGATATTCTTCTTTATCAGGCGGATGTGGTTCCGGTGGGTGTGGACCAGATGCAGCATCTAGAGATTACCAGGGATATTGCGGAACGGTTTAACAATATTTACGGGGATGTATTTACTATTCCGGAGGCATACATCGGCAAGGTGGGCGCCAAGATTATGAGTCTGCAGGACCCTTCCAAGAAGATGTCAAAGTCCGACGAGAACCCCAACGCCAGTATTTACCTTATGGATGACCCGGATACCATTATGCGCAAATGTAAAAGAGCTGTGACTGATTCGCAGGCTCAGATTTTATATCGTGACGAGCAGCCGGGAGTTAAGAATCTCATTGACATCTACAGTGCATGTACCGGAAAGAAGCCGGAGGAGGTAGTGTCAGAGTTTGAGGGGAAGGGTTACGGTGATTTTAAGTCTGCAGTGGGAGAAGCAGTCGTGTCTGTGCTAAAGCCTCTGCAGGAAGAGGTCTTAAGACTCCAGAAAGATAAGTCTTACATTGATGGGATTATTAAGAATAACGGGGAGAAAGCACAGTATTTTGCCAATAAGACCTTGAGAAAGGTGCAGAAGAAGATAGGGTTCCCGGAGCGTATTCGATAGTATCCATCAGGGCTCAACCGAAGTTATGTTGAACCGGAAGAAAGGACAGAGTATGAGCATACAGACTGCAGGCGAGCAGAAATATTATGATTTTATAGAGGAAAGGGTGAAAAAACTCCGGACAGGAATGATCGTGTGGGGAAGTCTTCTGGCTGTGGCGTTTATTGGGATGTTCTCAGATGCAAGGCTTGCCCTCATTCTGGCTGTAATCGGAATTGCCCTGGCTATATTGAATCTTAAGTCGCAGCAGGCATTGAAAGAAAAACTGGATGTAATAGAGGATAAGGAAGAATTTTTCCGGCAGTTGGAAGACAGGGAATTGATAGAGCTTAAAGACGCTCATTTGATCATCCTGAAGGATTATGTGCTGGTCATGAAAGAAGACCTGTTCATCTATCCCTTTTCTGAGATGGAAAAGGCAGAAGAGGGGATTTCGGGGAAGATGCGAAAGACGCTGTTCCTCACAGACAGAAAAGGAGTCCGTCACGAGATTATGTCCTGCGGAAAGGAAGACGGAAAGCGGGAAGAGTTTGATAAGGTTTATGGTGTGATAAGCGAACGAGTGTCCTGAAAACGTGAATTAGCAGCAAACTAAAAACATTTTCAGGACAGCCCTTGTTCTTTATACAGTGACAGATTCCCGGATGTCTTATTTACCATATGGAATCATAAACACTGTCCGGATGATTCCATAGTGAATCAGTTATCTTCTTCTCCCTGAATGGTATAAGTCTGTCTCTTTCTTGCCATCTCGTCATTTTCCAGATATTCATCATAAGTGGTAATCTTGTCAATCAGTTTCCCTCCGGGAACAATCTCCATGATACGGTTTGCCGTTGTCTGGACAATCTGGTGGTCTCTGGATGAAAAGAGAAGAACGCCGGGGAACTTCACCATGCCGTTGTTCAGCGCTGTGATGGCCTCCATGTCTAAGTGGTTGGTGGGCTCGTCGAGAATCAGCACATTCGCCCCGGAAATCATCATCTTGGACAGAAGACAGCGAACCTTTTCACCTCCCGAGAGAACGCGGACCTTCTTTACACCGTCATCTCCGGAGAAGAGCATACGGCCTAAGAAGCCGCGGACATAAGTGACATCCTTTTCCTCGGAATACTGAGTCAGCCATTCTACGATAGTGGAATCATTTTCAAATTCATCACCGCTGTCCAGAGGAAAATATGCCTGAGAGGTGGTAATTCCCCATTTGTAGGTTCCTTCATCCGGCTCCATCTCCCCGGTTAGAATCTGAAAGAGAGTGGTCTTGGCAAGCTCGTTGCTCCCCACAAAAGCCACCTTATCGTCTCGATTCAGAGTAAAGGTCAGATTGTCTAAGACTTTCTCTCCGTCAATGGTTTTGCTTAACCCCTCCACAGAAAGCACTTCATTGCCAATCTCCCGGTTGGGGCGGAAATCAATATAAGGATACTTGCGGCTGGAGGGCTGGATATCGTCAAGCTGAATCTTCTCTAAGGCCCGTTTACGGGAGGTCGCCTGTTTGGATTTGGAGGCGTTGGCGCTGAATCTGGAAATAAATTCCTGCAGTTCCTTAATCTTTTCTTCCTTCTTCTTGTTGGCCTCCTTCATCTGGCGGATAAGAAGCTGGCTTGATTCGTACCAGAAGTCATAGTTTCCGGCATAGAGCTTAATCTTGCCGTAATCAATATCCGCAATCTGGGTGCAGACCTTATTAAGAAAATACCGGTCGTGGGATACCACGATTACGGTGTTGTCAAAATTAATTAAAAATTCCTCCAGCCATGCGATGGCGTCTAAGTCCAAATGGTTGGTAGGCTCGTCCAGAAGCAG
>CATLIP010000115.1 GCA_949957035.1 uncultured Lachnospiraceae bacterium | reverse complement strand
ATCTGGCAAACATCCTTGTCTATTCGCCCATCTGCCGCGTTGGATTTTCTATCCGTAGCCACCGCTACGCCGTCGAAAATCCGCCTTGCAGATGAACGAATATCCTGCGGAGTTTTACCAGATAAAATGCGGTCAGCACACTAGTTAAGTAACCGGTTTTGTGAAGAATATACAATTTTGGATATGGATTATGGTATAGGATTCACAAAGATATTTTTTATGATTGACGGGATTATGGAAGAGTGTTATGATAAGTCTATAAAGTAACCGGTTACTTTACCGATTACTTAACCGGTTATAATGTAGTTATAAATTTGCAGAGAATGCAGGAAATCAGGAGGAATGGTCATGAAAAGAAAACTTATGACAAGAGTTACGGCATTTGGGGTTGTAACTGCGCTGGCCGCCGTTACGCTGACCGGATGCAGATTCGGGTTTGCCAGTGACCCGGACGATCCCAATGAGGTGGAGAAGGAGATTCCCATCGATACCTCTGTGGATACGTTTGAGTATGATTCCGCATTGGACGGGACGAGTATCACGCTTTTGAATTCAAAGGCAGAGATACAGGTGGCGTTAGAGAAGATGGCGGCAGAATTTGAGGATAAGTCCGGCGTCCATGTGGAGGTCATGCCTGTGACAGACGGAGATTCCCCTTACACAAAGGTCGTAAGCATGTATAACTCAGGAAATGCGCCGACACTGTCGATCTTAGATACTACGGATGTCATTGCCCTTGCCAAGGAGAAGGCGGAGGATTTGACCGATGAGGAATGGACCTTGGAGGCAGAAGGGTATCTGACAGAGGTTGACGGCAAGGTGTACAGTTTCCCGCTGTGTATTGAAGGCAGGGGGCTTATCTACAATAAGGCTGTCATCGACGAGGCTTTAGGAGAGGAATTTGATCCGGATTCCATTACGACGCAGGAGGAGTTTGTGGAACTGCTTGACCGTTTGGTGGAGGGAGGCATTGCGAAGCCGGTTTCCTTGGCGAAAGAGGATTGGTCGCTGGGAGCGCACCATTTACAGTACGTCTATGAGACGTACGACGGCACGTCAGAGGGCGCACAGGAGGTCATTGAGTCTATCAAGGACGGGAAGATGGATCTGGATTCTTATGACCGCCTGTCGGATTTTTTGGATATGTTCGATGTGCTTAGGAAGTATAATGTGGCCAAGGGAGACCCTCTTGGCGCAGATTACGACGAGATGGCCATTGACCTTGTGGACGGCAAGACGGCAATCTGGTTCAACGGGAACTGGGCATGGCCCAATCTGGAAGAGGCAGGAGCCGAGACAGAGGATGAATATGGATTCCTTCCTTATTTCATGAATGATGACCCTAAGGATTTTGCGAACCAGAAGATTCAAGGCTCTCCTTCCAAACAGATTATGCTGGACGGGCAGCTTGCTACAGAAGACCAGAAGGAGGCGGCAAAGGAATTCTTGAACTGGATTGTGTTTAGTGAGATTGGGCAGCAGATGCTGGTAAAGACATGCAGCATCATCCCGCCCTTCCAGAACAATCCCTATGAGCCGAACGACCCGCTGAGCCGGGATATTTACGAGAAAGTGCATGAAGACAAGGCGTTCAATGCCTCGGCAATCGTGCCGAATGACCACTGGGCAGTCCTTGGGGCGGCGATGCAGAAGTATCTGGCAAAACGCAGCGACAGGGAGGAACTTACAGAGTCCATACAGGAATACTGGGACGAGCAGGAGTAAGGCTTGCAAAGCCGGGGAGATTGAGAAATCTATATTACTTAGACAGGAATAGAAAAGAGGGATAAGACATGAGATCAAAAAATAACGGGAAAGATTTCTGTATGTTTGCACTTCCGGGGATGTTCTGTTTCTTTGCAGTAGTCATAGTTCCATTTATCTATGGTATCTATCTGACGCTGACGGACTGGAACGGAGTCGCGAAGGAAAAGAATTTTATCGGCCTGAAGAATTTTGCCGGGGTAGTTAAGGACGGTCAGTTCTGGACATCGTTATTGCTGACTTTTAAGTATGTAATTCTGGTGGTGGTATTGGTAAATGTGCTTGCGTTTGCCATTGCGTACCTTCTGACCAGGGGGATGAAGGGGCAGAATTTCTTCCGGGCAGGTTTCTTTACGCCGAACCTGATTGGGGGTATCGTACTTGGATATATCTGGCAGTTCGTGTTCTCAAGGGTCTTCGTGAGTATCGGAGAATCTACGGGATGGAGCCTGTTTGAAGTGTCGTGGCTTTCAGACCCGTCGAAGGCGTTTGCGGCGTTGGTGCTGGTGTCTGTATGGCAGTTGTCGGGATATATGATTCTGATTTATGTTGCGGGGTTCATGGGGCTGAGCGAGGATGTCATGGAAGCCGCAAGCATAGACGGGGCTTCCGGGTTTATCAAACTTAAAAATATTATTATGCCGCTGATGATGTCATCTGTGACCATCTGTCTGTTCCTGACGTTGTCCCGGGCGTTTATGGTATATGACGTGAACCTGTCATTGACGGCGGGCGCGCCTTACGGGACAACGGAGATGGCGGCGATGCATGTATATGAGAAGGCATTTACCTCCAGGCAGTTCGGAGTGGGGCAGGCAGAAGCATTTATCTTGTTCATTATCGTTGCATGTATCAGCGGTATCCAGGTTTATCTGACGAAGAAACAGGAGGTCGAGGCATAATGAAAAACACGACAATCGGCGGAAATAAGAGAAAAGCTGTGAATTTTCTTGCAATAACGGGACTGGTAATTATTTTTGCGGCATATATGTTCCCGTTCCTTATGGTGGTGATTAATTCTCTGAAACAGAAGAGGGATATTATTAAGAGCCCGTTTTCCTGGTTATACACTATTAAGGGACTGTCCTTTGATAACTTTGTAAAGGCATTTACACAGATGGATTTCCTGAATGCCTTTAAGAACTCCTTAATCGTTACGGTTTCGGCAACGGTGCTGGTGACATTACTGGCGGCGATGCTTGCATACTATATTGTGCGTCACAATAATGGGATTTCCAAGCTTACGTTTGCCTTGATGGTAGCATCCATGATCATTCCGTTCCAGGCAATCATGATTCCTCTTGTCAGCATATACGGAGGTACGCTGAATGTCCTGAACCACAGGATTACCTTGATTTTCATGCACACAGGATTTTCCATGGCAATGTCTGTGTTCATGTTCCATGGGTTCATCAAGGGGAATGTCCCGATTGCGCTGGAAGAAGCAGCGTACATAGACGGCTGCACACACTCTCAGACATTTTTCAAAATCGTGCTTCCGTTGCTGAAACCGATTATATCAACGATGGTGATTTTGAACTCGATGGCTTTCTGGAATGACTTCCTTCTGCCGTCGCTGGTGCTGTCAGATAAGAAGCTGCTGACGCTGCCCCTCTCTACTTACAGTTTCTATGGGACGTATTCGGCGGATTACGGCACGATTATGGCTGGGCTTTTATTGTGCGTAGTGCCGATTCTGGTGTTGTATGTGGCACTGCAGAAACAGATTATCGGCGGCGTCGTTGCAGGGGCGGTAAAGTAAATAAGATATGGTATGGGAAAGGGGGCTTTTATTGCCCTCTTTTTTCTTTCTCGGACCGGCCGGTATCTTGCCGGAGAGGAGAAGGAATAGTATAATGGTATCTTAATAGAATGGTGGTGGTTAAATATGAAGAGAGATAGATTGCATTTGAGGGCGCCGGGGAATTGGATGAACGATCCTAACGGGTTTATTTATTTTCAGGGGAAATATCATCTGTTTTATCAGTATTTTCCCTATGCCCCGGTGTGGGGGACGATGCATTGGGGACATGCGGTGAGCGAGGATCTGGTTCATTGGGAACATCTGGGGACGGCGCTGTTTCCCACGAAGGCATATGACCAAAACGGCGTATTCTCCGGGAGTGGGTTAGAGAAGGACGGGAAATTATATCTTTATTATTCGGCTGTGAAATATCTGGAAACGGATGAGGAGAATATCCATGTTGCGTATCAAGACCGGTATGAGACCAGCCAGGCAATGATTGTGTCCGAGGATGGGTATCATTTTGATAACTGGAAGGATAAGAGGAGGATAGTTCCGGTTATTTCAGATAAGGAGATTGGGGATAGGACGCATACAAGAGACCCCAAGGTCTGGAGGGATGGAGACACTTATTATATGGCCCTTGGAAGTACTTATGAGGAGCAAAAAGGGCGTGTGTTGTTCTACCGAAGTAAGGATGCAAATGAGTGGGAATACGTGAACCAGTGCCGGGCGGAAGGGTTTGGAAGGATTTTGGAGTGTCCGGATTTGTTTCAAGTGTCCGGCAGTTATGTTTTTATTGGATCGCCCATGTATGCCACGGAAGATGGATTGGAGTATGCCCATCATGCAATGTGTGCTTTGGCCAAGTTTAGGTCTTTGGATTGCGAGATGGGACTGCTTTCAAAGAGCAGGCTGGTGGATTATGGAATGGATCTATATGCGCCTCAGACCAATGTGGACAAAGAGGGAAGAAGAGTGATGATTGGGTGGATGCGTATGCCGGAAGCGGTGGTAAAGGAAGGGGAGGAGCCATGGATAGGGATGATGAGCCTGCCGAGGGTCGTGGAGGTGGTGGATGGGCATATCTATTTCCGGGTGCATCCGGAGGTTGACAGATATTTTGAAGATGAGGTTCCGTTAGGGGAGCTGTATGACGGAAAGCGTGCCGTAATAAAGCGTCCGGTATTGCGGCGTCTGGTATGTGGGAGGGAAGAACAGGAAGATGCCGGACAGGTTCGTGACGACGTGCCTTACCGCCTGAGGACAGAGCTTTGGGAAGGCGGAGAATTGAGTATTGGCGGATACCGTCTTTGGAGGGAAGGAGATATTGTCAGGGCGGACAGAAGTCAGGTGTATAGAGGGCTTACCGGATATCGCCTGACAGGAAGTACGCCAAAGCTTGGAGGAAGGTGTGAGCTGGATATATTTATAGATGGGAATCTGATAGAGGTATTTGTTAACGGGGGACAGTATGTGCTCAGCCATGTAGTATACGGGCTGGGGGATGAAATCGAAGGGCATATTGAGCATGTGTATGTAGGTAAATGAGAAGTCGTTGGAAAAGAGGAGTGAGATGGGGTGAGTAGAGAAATGTATGTCGGAGTGCATATTGTGTCCCAGAATGTGCCGCGCCCATCGGATGGCGCAAGAAACAGGATATTGCCGGGAGACCGCAGAGCTTGTTGTTGCAAGGGCGGCGCTGCATATGTGGGAAGAGGAGTGCATATCCGGTGAGAATGGTTCCGGGACGGTATTTTTTTCCGGGTGCAGTCTGGGGTGTATTTACTGCCAGAATCAGAATATTTCCAGGGCAAAAGCTGGAAAAGCGATTACAGTTGGAAGGCTTGCAGAGATATTTCTGGAATTGCAGGCACAGGGGGCGAATAATATTAATCTTGTGACGCCCACCCATTATGTCCCTCAGATTATTGATGCGTTGGAGCTGGCGAAAAAGGATGGGTTACGCCTTCCGGTCGTATATAATACAAGCGGATATGAGAGGGTGGAAACACTGGGGATGTTAAGGGGGTATGTGGATATCTATTTGCCGGATTTCAAATATTTGGAGGAAGAGCTTGCAAGAGAATACTCCTATGCGCCGGATTATCCCGCGTATGCAAAGAGTGCGTTAAAGGAGATGGTTTCCCAGACAGGGGAGTTTCGGATGGATGAGGAGACGGGGCTGCTGAAAAGAGGGGTGGTTGTCCGCCATTTGGTACTTCCCGGGAAGGTCAAAAATTCAAAAGAAGTGATGCGATATCTGCATGAAACCTATGGGAACCGTATCCTGATTAGTATCCTGAATCAGTATACGCCGATGCCGCAGGTAGAGAACCATCCGCTTCTTGGGCGGAAGGTGACGAAAAGAGAGTATGGGAAGGTCGTGGACTATGCTCTGGATATTGGCGTGGAATATGGGTTTATTCAGGAGGGAGGGACGGCGCGCCAGAGTTTTATCCCGGAGTTTGACGGGGAGGGGGTTTAACCTGTTTGAGATTGCATTTATAAGAATTATATCCCTACAGACACGCAGTTTGGGCATGTAAGGGAAGTCCTTCAGATGATGTCTGTGCTGACAAAAGATAACCGGTTTGAAGAGGCAGCCAATGCTGCCATAGAAGGAGAGGTTGTAAAAGATATGTGCGATGTATTAGATTATGTAGAGAAGCGGGGAGAAAAGCGAGGCAAAGAACGGGGAGAGATGAAAAAGGCAAGGGAGATAGCCGTAAATTTAAAGGCGCGCGGTTTTTCTAACAAAGATATCTCTGATTTAATCGGCGTAGAAATCCCAATGGTAGAGACATGGTTTCCGGGTGGATTGGCAGCCCCGTAAGAGTAATAAATTTATTCAGAAAATATTCAGGCAAGCGGTATGGCTTGCCTGAACTGTATAAAATCATCTCTCATTCGTTACTCAAAACGTCTGAAGCGCCTCCACAATCTCCGTGAACTGCATCCCATGGGAGGCCTTTACAAGGACATTATCGCCTTCTTTGATAATCTCCCCCATAGCAGCCAGAAAATCCGCTTTTGACTCGAACCAGACCCCTTGCGTGGCGTCGGAACGATTCTCTGCCCCATCTACCAACTCTTTAGAAATCTTACCAATCCCGCACACAAGGTCAATCCCTTTTTCTGCCGCATAGGCGCCGACCTCTCTGTGAAGTTCCTCGGTATTGTCCCCCAATTCTCCCATATCGCCAAGAATAGCGACTTTACGTCCGAGCGCCATATCCAGTACGTCAATAGATGCTTTCATAGACACTGGATTTGCATTATAGCAATCATCTAAAATCATGAGACGTTCCGTCTTAATAATATTGTTGCGCCCCGGAATAGAAGGAAGCCCTTCAATCCCAGCCTTAATCTCCTCCGGCGTAAGTCCAAGGGCATAACCCACGGCCGCCCCCGCAAGGGCATTGGAAACCATATGGATGCCAGGCAGCGGAACGATACAGTCAAAGGAAATGTCCTCCGGAAGATAGATGGTACATGCAGTCCCTTTAAGCCCCAGCGGTCTCATATGGCCGGCGCGGAATGTATTCTCCTCCCCCATGCCAAAGAAAATGGGACTTGCGCCCTTAATGGGAGCAGTCTGGGATAAAAGGTCGTCATCCCCGTTCAGAATGATTTTCCCGCCGCTTTTCATATCCTGAATCATCTGTGTCTTTTCCCTGTAAATGCCTTCTCTGGTCTTAAAAAATTCCAGATGGGCCACACCGATATTCGTTATCACGCAGATATCTGGGCTTGCGACCGAAGAAAGGCGGCGCATTTCCCCGAAATGATTGACGCCCATCTCAAGAATCGCGACCTGATGTCCTTCCTCCAACCCGAAGATGGTAATCGGAAGCCCCCACTCGTTGTTAAAATTCCCCAGTGTCTTATGGACGGAGTATTTCTGGGAGACGACAGAAGCAATCATCTCCTTGGTGCTGGTCTTGCCCGCGCTCCCGGTAATGCCCACGACCTTGATATCGAAGGAATCCCGGTAGAGCTTCGCAATGTCAAGCAGCGCCTGACCGGTGGATTCCACAAGAATATAAGGAAAATCCGTCTCCCCAAGGTCTTCATGGGAAACC
>CATLIP010000114.1 GCA_949957035.1 uncultured Lachnospiraceae bacterium | reverse complement strand
AACCTGCTTCTTATCTCTTCCTTTTCTCTCAAATCTTACAACGCCGTCAACAAGTGCGAATAATGTATCATCACCGCCGCGTCCTACGTTAACGCCTGGATGAATCTTTGTTCCACGCTGTCTGTAAAGGATGTTCCCTGCTTTCACAAACTGTCCGTCCGCCCTCTTAGCGCCAAGTCTCTTAGATTCGGAATCTCTTCCGTTCTTTGTAGAACCAACACCTTTCTTGTGAGCGAAAAACTGAAGGTTTAATTGCATCATGGTTGTCACACCTCCTCGAATGTTAAATCAATATATTCTGCATAGTTCACATCATCCGCCATATTTTCCAGACCGAGAATCATGGTATTCAACAATAAACCGGCATCACTAGATGGATACCCGTTCACCAGATAATAGGCAATCAATCCTGCTTCATCATTACTAATCACAGAACATGGGTCCTGCGCATATCGTTCTATTGCATTCATCGTGTTAATCACCAACACAGAGGCCGCGGCACATACGATATCAGAACCCTTCTCGCTGTACCCTGCATGTCCCTCTGTCCGGAATCCGACACATTCTTTATTCTCATTCTGGTAAATGGTTACATGAATCATGGATGTTCTCCAATATTAAGCATGAATTTTCTCGATCTTTACCGCAGTATACTGCTGTCTGTGACCGTTCTTTTTGTGGTATCCCGTTTTTCTCTTATACTTGTAGACAACAACTTTTCTGGCTTTACCGTTCTCTACTACAGAAGCCTCTACGGTTGCCCCGGCTACAGTCGGATTCCCAATCTTTAAACCGTTATCACTGACTGCAAGCACCTGGTCAAAGGTATAAGTTTCTCCGGCTTCTACACCAAGCTTCTCCACTTTAATGATATCGCCTTCGGCTACTTTGTACTGCTTACCACCTGTTGCTATAATTGCGTACATATGGCACCTCCTATTATCATTACTCGCCAACTGCGGTGTCCTGTGAATCAACTGGGATATACTCTAAATCTCTGCTCATATCCTGTCCGTCTCTGTCTCAGGAACTTATAAACCTCGTTGTGCGGCACACTGGTAAAGTATAACATATATTTTCTTATAATTCAAGCCATAATCCTAAAAAAGTTTACCGTATTCCTAACAGACGGCAGGCATTTCCGGAAAATATCAACTCTTTCTCATTTGACGTAAGGGGCATATCTGACAAGAGCTTTATAAATTCTTTCTGTCCTTTCCATGGAGAATCTGTGGCAAAGAGGATTTTATCCGCTCCATGGGTATGTACGATGCGCAGAAACTGCTCTTCGGTGATATGATCCAGCACGACTCCCGTATCAAAAAATACGCTGCGGCCCACCAGTTCACGCTCCACGTCATCCCAGATTAAATTCCCGCCCAAGTGAGCGAGCACCAATCTCTCAGGCTGCACCTCGTCAATGAGTTCACGCGCCATCTTGGGCGTACAGTGAACGTCGTCGGGACATTTTGGGTCCACGCCTGCATGGACGCTGATAATCAGTTCTAATTCCGTTGCATATGCCACCAATCTCTTGTATCGAATATCATTAAAATACATATCCTGATAATCAGGATGCAGCTTAATACCTTTCAGCCCAAGTTCTTTCACATGCCGGAGAATCTCCTTATAATTCTCACATGCCGGATGGATTCCGCCAAAGGAGAGAATCGCGCCCTCCTGATACTGCGCCGCAAACCGGTTAATGGATTCCACCTGAGAAACCTTTGTGACGGCAGGGAGCGCCACGCACAAATCAATCCCTGCTTCCTTAGCCGAACTTAACAGCCCGCTGTAAGTAGCGTCTGTATAGGGCTTCACTCCACAGACGCCGGCTAAGAAATCAAGGGTACTTTTCGCAATCTTATCGGGAAACATATGTGTATGAAAATCAATGATCATGGCTTTCTTCGCATCCTTTCATCCTGTTGTAACAGTACTCGATAATGTCACGCCGCGTTATAATTCCGATAAAATGTCCCTGATCATCAACAACCGGAACAAAATTCTGCTCCATGGCCCGTCCAATCAAATCCTCCATCTTGGATTTGGCAGTCACGCACTGATAATCAAGCCTCCGCTCAACCTTCATTACACTGATCTCCTCTGCATCTTTAAGATTCAGCAGATTCCAACGTTTCAGAGACCAGAGCAGGTCGCCTTCTGTTATAGAACCAATATACGTTCCGTTCTTGCCAAGAATCGGCACAGAGGAATATTTGTGGTACTCCATAATCTCCAAAGCCTGACGAACCGTGTGGTAATCATAGATATACGCCAGCTCGCTTTTGGGCTTCAGAAAAAACAAAATATTCATGAGTCGCTCCTTCCTAAATCATAGTATTGACAAATATATCATAAATCGCGTTAATCGCATCGCTAAAATCGTGGTTACGAACACCAATAATAATATTCAGCTCGCTAGAGCCCTGGTCAATCATCTTCACATTCACATTAGCATGCGCAAGGGCGGAAAAAATCCTTCCGGAAGTCCCGCGGGTGGCCTTCATCCCTCTGCCCACAACGGCAATCAACGCAAGGTCAGATTCCAGTTCCAAGAAATCCGGCTCTACTCTCCTATGGATTCCGGCAATGACCTTTTGCTCCTTCTCTTCAAATTCATCCTGATGTACAAAGATAGTCATGGTGTCTATTCCTGACGGCATGTGTTCAATAGAAATCTCATTTTCCTCAAATACCTCCAGCACCTTCTTACAGAAACCAACCTCTGCATTCATCATGGCCTTCTCCACTGTGATGGAAGCGAAATCCTTCTTTCCGGCGATTCCCGTAATGACAAACCGCGGCTTTCGGCAGGTGCCTTCTACAATCAATGTACCCTTGTCCTCCGGCGAATTGGTATTGCGGATATTAATAGGGATTCCTTCCTTGCGCACCGGAAAAATGGCGTCCTCATGAAGAACCGTCGCCCCCATATAGGATAACTCCCTAAGCTCCCGGTAAGTAATCACGTCGATAGCCTTGGGGTTTTTCACCACACTGGGGTCAGCAATCAGAAAGCCCGATACATCCGTCCAATTCTCATACATATCGGCATGCACCGCCTTTGCCACAATAGAGCCTGTGATATCGGAGCCGCCTCTGGAAAAGGTCTTTACCTTCCCGTCCGGCATGGCGCCATAGAATCCCGGAATCACTGCCCGAGGAATATCCGAAAGACGTTTGGACATGATGTCGTTGGTCCGCTCGCCGTCAAAATTTCCTTCGCTGTCAAAACAAATCACCTCTGCGGCGTCAATAAACTCATAGCCCAAATATTCTGCCATCAGGAGTCCGTTGAGATATTCTCCCCTGGAAGCAGCATAATCTCTGCCGGCCTTCTGGCTGAACTTCGTACGGATGATCTTAAATTCCCCGCCAAGGTCGATGGTAAGGCCAAGCCCTGCTATGATTTCCTCATAGCGCGCCCTGATTGCCGACATCTGCTCCTCGAACTCTTCCTCATATTCATCATCCATCGTTGCAAGATTATAACACCTGTACAGCATATCCGTTACTTTTGTATCATTTGACGTACGTTTGCCGGGCGCCGAAGGAACCACGTATCTGCGGGATTCATCCTTACCTATGATTCTTGCAGCTTTTTTAAACTGTTCTGCGCTTGCCAATGAACTTCCGCCAAATTTAACAACCTTATTCATCTTCTTATGTAATCCTCCAAACTACATTTTTGTATCTGCTTTTTTGACTCTTTCTATCTTACATCATTTTTTCATCATCTGCAATGGAATATCTTGATGAAATACAACACCATTCATCCCAAGCCTGACAGCAGTTTCAACATTCTCCGGCCGGTCATCATAAAAGGCGGCGTCACAGGGCCGGATAGAATAACGTTCCATCAGGATTTTGTAAATCTGTTCGTCAGGCTTGATGCATTTGACCTGATAGGAAAAAATGCCTCCGTCAAAGGTATCAAGAAACCTCAGTTTTTCTTTGGATCTCTCATAGAGCTCCTGGGAATAGTTGGATAGATAGTACAGCTTATACCCCTGGTTACGGAAATAAGCAATCCAATCCTCTGTGTAAGATAAAGGAACTATGGTTCCCTCAAATCCGGCGAACACCTGACGAATCTGCGGTTCCAGATTTGGTTCATTCTCAATAAAAAGCTTCAGCCATTCCTCTGTGGAAATGCGTCCAATATCGCCCTCCAGCCAATCCTCATTGCGAAATACGGCATCCGCTATTCTTTCGTAAATTTTTTCCGAATATTGGAAGGCGCGCAGATAACTCTGCCAATCATACCCCACCAATACATTGCCAACGTCAAATATCACTGTATTCATACGCAATCCTTTCCTGTCATGCATGGATAACATCTGCAAATCGAGCGTCTGTCGCCTTCTGCAAATCCTGCGGGTTTAATTTCAACTGCATACCTAATTTCCCTCCGCTTACATGGATGTATTTAAGACTCCTTGCACCTTCCTGGATAACGGCAGGATACTGCTTCTTCATGCCAATGGCGGTACAGCCGCCGCGCACATAGCCGGTTACCTTTGTCAAATCTTTTAAAGGCAGCATCTCTAAGGATTTCTCCCCTACTACCTTAGCGGCTTTCTTGAAATCAATCTCTTCTTCAATAGGAATTACAAAGACGTAGTGCTGTCCAGTCTTCCCTGTTGTCACTAAGGTCTTATAGACCAGCTCATGGTCATAGCCTAATTGGTCGGCAACCTGTACGCCGTCGACAAAATCCTCGCATTCATATTCTTCATACTCATATGGAATCTTTTTCCGCTCTAAGATTCGCATGGCATTAGTTTTGACTTCTTTTTTACTCATAATTAACGACGCTCCTTTTGTTATGGCAGTTTCAGCTCGTCAAGAGGTACAAAAGAGGGCCCTTTCCCCTCTTTTGGCCTCCTTGCATATACGTCCAGACGGTGGTAATGAAAAGGAACACTCTCTTTTTCCTCTCCTAAAAACTCTGTAAATGCCTCCATTACAAGGTCCGGTTTGAGATTCTGCTCACTTCCCGCAGCCAAAAACAGATAAATGTTGTTCCCATCCTGCTCCATCTGATAAATCAAAGGTTTGATGTCCGCCTCGGCCTCGCTGCGCTTAGTCTTTTTTAGTACTACTATCTCTTTCTGAGCCTGAAATTCCTCAATTTTTCCCTTCCAAGAGTCAGGAAGCTTCCTTGTAACCTCCGCGGATTTTATGGATTCTAAAAGAGTTACTCTATAGCTTGCGGCGGCGACAATGGTCATTCCGCTGCTCTTTTTGTCGTCCGGTATTCTTACAAAATTGACGACCTGAAGGCCTTCTACCATCACTTCATTCAACCGCCTGACTGCTTCATTCGCATCTGTCTCTTCTTTTAATTCGATATCCAAATATTCTCCGTCGCTGGTGACGCCTACCCCTAAAGGCTGGGCGAAGGACATAATCATATGGGGGCTGTAACCTTCTGTAAATGCAATAGGAATCCCTGCCCGCCGCATAGCCTTTTGGAAGAACCGCATCACATCCAGATGCCCAATAAACCGCATGACGCCATATTTTCGGAATTTAATTCTTGCTTTCAACACAGACACCCCCTTTGTATTTCATAGCGCCGCAGCCGGAACATTTTACCCGGCAGTTGGGCGTTATCTCACCTTTTTGCGCACGCTGCCATTCCTGATACAAAAATTCTTTCGACACTCCAATATCGATAAAATCCCAAGGGAAGATTTCATCGGCTTCTCTCTGGCGAAGATTGTAGAATCCAATATCCACACCTGTATTTTCAAATGCTTTCATCCATTTATCATTATCAAAGGTCTCTGTCCATGAATCATAGAGACATCCCAGACGGTATGCCTCCAGTATTACTTGCGAAAGCCTCCGGTCTCCTCTGGCAAATACACCCTCTAATACCGTCACCTCTGCGTCGTGCCAGTGGTATTTCAGGCTCTTGCGGTTTAACTGTTCCTGAAATTCATGTTTTACAATAGCCGCTCTTGCGATATATTCGTCATTGTTGTACATCTGCGCCCACTGAAACGGTGTAAACGGCTTCGGGATAAAGAAGGAGGTGCTGGTGGTAATCTGACATTTTCCGTTACGTTTTCCCTTGGGAATCTCATAGTATCTTCTGGCTATCTTATCTGCAAGTCGTGGAATCTCTTTCATGTCCTCTTCTGTCTCCGTAGGAAGTCCCAGCATAAAATAAAGTTTAACCTTGTTCCAACCGCCCTCAAAAGCCTGTCCTGCACCATCCAGAATCATCTCCTCAGTCAGTCCTTTGTTTATGACGTCCCGCATCCGCTGAGAACCTGCCTCCGGCGCAAAAGTCAGGCTGCTCTTTCGGATATCCTGTACCTTTCCCATTACGTCCAGGGAAAATGCGTCGATTCTCAGGGACGGCAGGCTGATATTGATTCCCTTATCTTTAAACTCCTCAATCAGAAATGTCACCAGCTCCTTTAACTGACTGTAGTCGCTGGAGCTTAAGGAGCTTAAGGAAATCTCCTCATGGCCGGTATTCGTAAGCATGTCATAAGCATACTGTTTCAACCTTTCCACATCTCTTTCACGCGTGGGACGGTAAATCATCCCGGCCTGGCAGAAACGACATCCGCGGATACACCCTCTCTGAATTTCCAGCACAATGCGGTCCTGCGTTACCTTGATGAACGGGACGACAGGCGCCTTGGGATAATAAGTGTCTGTAAGATTTTTTACCATCTGTTTCTGAATGGTTGTCTTTGCGTGCGAGTTCTTAGGTGTAAATGAAGCGATTGTTCCGTCCTCTTTGTAGGTTACATCATAGAAGCATGGCACATAGATTCCGTCTATCTCTGCCGCCATCTTGAGAAAATCCTGTCTTGAACCTCCTTTTTTTTGATTATCCTTGTAGGCGTCTAACAGTTGGTCATAAACAGTCTCCCCGTCTCCAATATAGAACAGGTCGAAAAATTCGGCCAGCGGTTCTGGATTGTAGGTACAGGGACCGCCGCCGATTACAATGGGGTCGGAATCTTTTCTTACGCCGGCAGAAAGAGGAATTTGGCTGAGATCCAATATCTGTAGGATGTTCGTGTAGCACATCTCATACTGAATTGTGATTCCGAGGAAATCAAATTCACGAACAGGGTCCTGGGACTCTAAGGCAAACAAGGGGATGTGTTCCTCTCTCATTATCTTATCCAAATCCACCCATGGGGAGTAGACGCGCTCACACCATACATCCTCCCGGCGGTTGAACATGTCGTAGAGGATTTGGATGCCTAAGTGGGACATGCCGATTTCGTATACGTCGGGAAAACACATGGCGAAGCGGATATCCACTTTCGAAGGGTCCTTCATGACGCTGTTGACTTCGTTCCCGATGTAGCGGGCAGGCTTCTCGATTTTCAGTAATATTTCATCATTTAAGGCTAGTTTTCTCATAGGTTTCCTTTCGATTTTTATATAGACTTCACAATTTTTCAAAACAAGCGGTATTTATTAAAACCCAATTGTCAATATTATATACATTTTAAGGAAGAACTTCAAGCAAATATCCTTCATCAAAATAAATATGTAAAATAAATAACGGCCTGACAAAATGCCAGACCGTACATCATTAAGTTTACTTCATCCAGTCATATAAGTCCTGCCGCG
>CATLIP010000113.1 GCA_949957035.1 uncultured Lachnospiraceae bacterium | reverse complement strand
CCTGCATCAGCATCCCGGCTCCGCCTCCATAAGGATAATCATCCACACTGTTATGCTTGTTAAATGCATAATCTCTGATATTGACCGCATCAATCGACAGAATCCCTCTCTCCATGGCCCTGCCCGTGATACTGGTGTTCAATCCCTGCATTACCATTTCCGGAAATAAGGTCATAATATAAAATTGCATCTTCCTGCTCCTACATATTCGTTTACTCTTCTGGATATTTTACAGCTCAGAGCGGATGGTCTTTCTCATATAAAGGATAGCAAGGCTCAGAGCAGCCCGTCCATCACATGAATCTTCATCCTCCTGCCCGGGATATCCACCTCTAAAATACATTCCTTGATTGCCGGCACAAGAATCTCGCCTGCCGACGGATGGTCAATCACATACACATCGTTGGCCCCTGTTGCCAGCACATCCTTCAGTATGCCAAAATCCTCTCCTTCGTCGGTCACAACCTGCATTCCAATCATATCTGTGATAAAATACTCATCCTCCTCAAGGGGAACTGCTTCACTGCGCTCTACCAGAAGGGGACAACGTTTATATCGTTCCACATCATTGATGTTATCATAGCCCTTGAATTTCAAAATCACAAACTGTTTAAAAAACTTGACGTTCTCAACCTCCAGAGACAGAGTCTCTTTCCCCGTATCTAACAGTACCTGTTTTAAGTCCTGAAACCGCGCGGCGTCATCGGTCGTTGGAAATACCTTTACTTCTCCGCGGATTCCGTGTGTCTGGGTAATCACCCCAACCTGCAATAATTCTTCCATACCATAATCTCCTAACGTATCCCCAAAGGTTCTGCCGCGAACATATATGATAAATAAGGACAGAGCACAATGTCTTGCCTCTGTCCCCGGATAAATGGGTATCCATTCCCTTAATCCATAATGTCAACGATAACTTTCTTATCTTCTTTTGCGGCTGCAGCCTTCACAACCGAGCGAATTGCCTTGGCAATGCGTCCCTGTTTTCCGATTACTTTTCCCATATCGGAATCCGCGACATGTACCTCCAGAACCAAAGTCTTCTTCTCTTCCCTCTCGGTCACAACCACGCTGTCCGGATCATCAACCAAAGCTTTCGTAATGACTTCAACCAACTCTTTCATAATCAAGCACCTCAATAAACAAGATTTAACAGTTATGATTTATTTTTCAATTCCTGCAATCTTAAAGATCTTGCTTACAACTTCTGTTGGCTGTGCTCCATTGTTCAACCACTTCTTAGCTGCTTCCTCATCAACCTTAATCGCACTCGGATCGCAATTCGGATCATAAGTACCAATCTCATCAATAAACTTGCCATCTCTCGGGGATCTTGAATCAGCTACAATAATTCTATAAAAAGGAGCCTTTTTCTGTCCCATTCTTCTTAATCTGATCTTTACTGCCATTGTATTCTACCTCCATAAAATATATAGTGTATCTATATAACGCGCCGTGCGCGGTTATACCATCTCCTACTGCCCTCTTTCCCGACAGAGTTAAGGGCTGTTACATCAGAAGGGCAGCCGCAGCTTTCCTTTTCTTCCGCCTTTGCCCACCATCTTCATAATCTTCTTCATCTCGCCAAACTGCTTCACCATACGGTTGACCTCACTGATATCTACACCGGCGCCTCTGGCAATCCGATGCTTCCTTGAAGGATTCAGAATATCCGGGTTCCGTCTCTCCTCCGGCGTCATGGAATAAATCATAGCCTCCATTCTCGCTATGCCCTTCTCCGCCTGGGCCGTCTGATCATCATCCAGCCCCTTCATTCTGCCGCCTCCCATGCCGCCAAGCCCTGGCATCATGCTCATGATACTGCCAAGCCCACCCATGTTCTTCATCTGGCCGATGCTCTCCAAATAATCCTCGAAGTCAAACTGGTTCTTCTTCATCTTCTGGGCCATCTGCCTGGCCTTTTCTTCATCGATTTCGGCTTCCGCCTTCTCAATCAATGTCAGCACATCACCCATTCCCAGGATACGGGACGCCATACGGTCCGGATAGAACTGTTCCAAATCAGACAGCTTCTCGCCCATACCTACGTACAGAATCGGCTTACCCGTAACGGCTTTGACAGACAACGCCGCGCCGCCTCTGGTATCACCGTCCAGCTTCGTGACAATCACACCGTCAATCCCTGCCTTGTCGTTAAATTCCTTCGCCACGTTCACAGCATCTTGCCCTGTCATGGCGTCGATGACCAGAATCGTCTGGTGCACTGTCACCGTATTCTTAATCTCCTTAAGCTCCTCCATCATATCCTCATCGATATGAAGACGGCCCGCCGTATCCAGAATCACAATGTTATTCCCGTTCTTCTGGGCATGCTCCAGAGCAGCTTTCGCAATATTCGCCGGCTTATGGTTGTCACCCATGGAAAATACTTCCACGCCCTGCTTCTCTCCATTCACCTGCAACTGCTTGATTGCCGCCGGACGGTACACGTCACAGGCGACGAGAAGGGGTTTTTTCCCCTTTAATTTATATTTGCCTGCCAGCTTTGCAGTAGTCGTCGTCTTACCGGCTCCCTGAAGACCTGCCATCATAATAACTGTAATCGCACTACCCGGCTCAAGCTTTATCTCCGTTGTCTCGGAGCCCATCAGTCTGACAAGCTCTTCGTTTACAATCTTGATGACCATCTGCCCGGGATTCAGCCCGTTCATGACATCCTGTCCGACTGCCCTCTCCTGAACACTCTTGACAAAGTCCTTGACCACCTTAAAATTCACATCCGCCGCAAGCAGAGCGCGTTTAATCTCCTTCAAAGCCTCTTTTACGTCGTCTTCGGTAAGACGTCCCTTGCTCCTTAGGTTCTTAAATATATTCTGAAGTTTTTCTGTCAGACTGTCAAACGCCATACTACAACTCCTCTAAAATCTCTCCGGATATCCTCCGGATGCTTGAAACCAACTCTTGCGCATTCTTTTCATTATAACAATCCAAAAGCTGTTCTATTGTCTCTACCTTGTCTTTTACTGCCAAAAATTTTGCTATCAAATGGAGCTTCTCCTCGTATCCTCTCAAAGTCTGATTACATCTCTTGATGAGGTCATGAACTCCCTGACGGCTGATGCCTGTTTCCTCGGCAATCTCGCCAAGGGACAAGTCGTCCGCTACAAACCGCTCATAGATATCTTTTTGGTGGTCTGTCAGCAATTCACCATAAAAATCAAACAGTAATGACTGTTCCAGAATCTTATCCACTTCTATCACCTGTGCTATCATACAACAAAAAAATACAGGTGTCAAGTATTTTTTCTTGACACCTGTACAAATTCACAGAGGAAATTCAGAGAAGATTCTTTCATGCCAGCAGCCAGTCAATCCTAAGACAGCCCCACCCTTTGTCTTCCTCTTCTTCCCTGCATTCACATGCTTTCCGAAACTTTAACTTCACATCTACATTCCGCGCCTCCGGATATTTGGACAAAAACAGCGCAGCAGCTCCGGATACGACCGGCGTCGCCATGGATGTCCCGCTCTTTCTGACATAAGGAATCTTCGTCTTAAAATAGCGGCTGTTACAGGACGCCACATGATACCCCGGCGCTACCAGTTCCGGTTTGACGATACATCGGTCGGTAGGACCCACACCGGAGCATGCATTCTTCATCCCCGGTTCATCCAACGCACCTACGGTAATGACCTTCCGGCTGTTGCCCGGAACCGCAATGCTGCCCGTCTTAGGACCCTGATTCCCGGCGGATACCACAACCGTAATCCCCAAATCCCACAGCATTTCTACTGCCTCAATCAAATCCTGCTCCTTCTTTTCATCCAGCCCTTTCCTGGCTCCAACGGATATATTCGCAACCCGGATTCCATAGCGTTTGTAATGATCTTGAATCCACTTTATTCCTTCAAGAATCTGCTCCACGCTTCCCTCTCCTTTGGAATCCAGCACCTTCACAATGACAAGCTCTGCCTCTGGAGCTATTCCCCCATATTCCCCTTTGGACAGCCTGCCGTCCCCTGCAAGGATTCCGCCTACATGGGTTCCATGCCCGCTGTCGTCGTACATCCCGCACCGCCTGTTGACACAGTCGTAAAATGCAAGAATCCTGCCTTTCAGGTCGGGATGCACAGCCATTCCCGTGTCGAGAATCGCAACTGCCGCATTCTGGCCTCGGATGCCTCCCCTCATGGTATCGTCACAACGATAATGAATCTGCTGTTTCACTTTATTCATTGAAAAAAAACCTTTTTTACCAGCATATTCCGGACATGTAAGACCTGTGCTTTCTTTCATTCAGTTCTTTTTCCGGCTCCCTTATCTCAAACAGCCCTCGTATACCTCTTAAGCCACTCCTTCTCCTCATCATCCAGATAAGGAGAAATTTTCTCATACACCGTTTCATGATAATCATTCAACTGCATCCTTGTTTCATTCGGAAGCATCTCCGCCTTAACTGCGTCCAAGTCCATAGGAATATAGGTAAGGGGCTCAAAATACATAAACTGCCCGTACTCATTCTCCGCACCCTTGCACACAAGAATCTCATTCTCTAACCGGACTCCGTGTGAGCCCTCAATATAGATTCCCGGCTCGTCCGTTAGAATCATCCCCTCTTCAAGAACAGCCGGCTCACCTGAGGTCTGCCTCCATGCAAAACCTGCCGGAGGCTCATGGATACTCAGAAGATATCCAATACCATGGCCGGTTCCGCATTTAAAATCAATCCCTCTGTCCCAAAGAGGTTTTCTCGCCATCATGTCAAGATTCAACCCGGTACATCCATACAAAAATTTTGCATTTGCCAATCCCATATGTCCCATAAGAACAAGAGTAAAATGTTCCTTCATTATATCAGGAATCTCTCCCAAAGCATAGGTCCTGGTAATATCTGTGGAGCCTTCATAAAATCCTGCGCCTGTATCCGTCAGAAATACATTCCCTTCCTTCAGCTCCACATCTGTCTCAGGTGAAGAGATGTAGTGCATCAAGGCACAATGCTCGCCGTAAGAGGAAATCGGCTCAAAACTCGGTCTGATAAAATTCCCCATCTCCGCCCGAAATTCATCTAACTTCTCAGAAGCGCTCATCTCCGTAATTCTAATCTTCCCCACGTTCTCTTTCAGCCATTTCATAAACCTTACATGCGCTACACTATCCTTTATCTGCGCTCTTCGGATATTTTCAATCTCTACAGGATTTTTGACCGCCTTAAACAGAACTTCCGGATTACGCTTTTCTATCTTCTTCACGCCCTCTGGAATATTTCGGTAAAGTGTGTAATTAAGCCTCGCAGGGTCCAATAGTACAGATTCCTCTTTTCCAATTGCCTTTACATCCTCATAAATCTCAAGATATGGATGCAGTACCACGCCATCTTCTGCAAACTGGGCCTTTGTGTCCTCATTTAACTTGGCCTCATTAATATAAAGATGCACCTGCTCCATTGTGATGATTGCATAAGAGAGGACTAAAGGGAAAAATTCGATGTCATTCCCACGCATATTCAGTGTCCAACAGATATCATCCAATGTAGTCAGAATATGCAGGGTTGCGCCATTATCCTTCATAAACGTCCGGATTCTCGCCAATTTGGCTGCAGCCGTCTCTCCGGCATACTTCTGTTCCAGCAACCACGCCGGCTCTTGCGAAAGCGCAGGCCTCTCCTCCCAGATTTCATCAATCAGGTCATATTGATAGACAATCCTTCCCTTTTTCTCTGCCGCAATTTTCTCGTAACCAATACCTGTCCCCATAGCCACTGCACGTCCGTCAAATCCAATATTGCCGCCCTCGCCTAATGTATCAGCCAAGTACTTTTCAATCGTAGGAACATGGGGCTCATTTATTTTCATCATCTCTACAGTCGTTCCTGACAGCTGTTTTGCAGCCTGAATGAAATATCTTCCGTCCACCCACAGTTTTGCCTCGTCATCCGTAATTACGGCAGTTCCCGCAGAACCCGAAAAATGAGTGATATATTTTCTTGCTTTAAAATATTCTCCTACATACTCTGTCTGATGAAAATCAGCGGTGGGAACTATGTAGATATCAATCTCATTTTCCTTCATCTTCTTACGCAGTTTTAAAATTCTTTCCTGTATGCTCATGTTAACGGCCTCTTTCCCTCCATAATTAATGCCGCAGACCCGTAACAGATATACTTCTGATAGATGCCCGCAGCTTTCAGATACATTATAGCATATTATTGGTAAAAATTGTACTCGCTGCTGCTTCCGTCTCATAAATATTCCTAATATCAATCGTACCATCCTCAATCAGCCCAAGCATAACCTCCACAAGTTGTGGGTCAAACTGTGTTCCGCTTCCCTGTTTCAGTTCTTCCACAACATGCTCCAATTCCAGCTTCTTACGATAGACACGGTTGGCAGTCATGGCGTCAAAAGCATCTGCGATACCGATAATCCTGACATTTTTAGGAATCTCTTCTCCTTTCAGGCCGTGGACGTATCCTTTACCGTCATACCGCTCATGATGATAAAGAGCGCCCTCCGCAACATGGTCAATCAGTGTAAAATTCTTTAAAATCTCCGCGCCTAACGTCACATGGGATTTCATGATTTCGTATTCCTCCTCCGTAAGACGCCCAGGCTTATTCAGCACACGATCCGGTATTCCGATTTTACCTATATCATGAAGCAGCGCAATCTTGCGCAATTCCTCACACGCCTCGCTGCTATATCCCAGTTTTTTTGCTATCAGAACGGAATATTCCGATACCCGGACAGAATGCTGTCTGGTCTTTCCATCCTTTGCGTCTACCGCCCGTGCAATCGTCAGAATGGTTTCATTTCCCATCTTAAGCTGATTCTTTACCCATTCCAGTTCCATCTTCTGGATACGGAGTGTTTTCCGTATCTCCATCTTGGCAAATAGTGCAATCAGACAGGAAATTATGATGGCAGCCGGCACTCCGGCTTCATATCCTTTTTTCAGCTTCATTCATACCTGCTCCTTTACTTATGCAATCATTATGGTATATACCGTATGCCTGATTGTTCACTGTCCAGTACATTTTTCAGCAAAAACAACACATATACACTGAATATGCCATCCTTATCCTCAAATACGCAGTTACCGCCGTAATTCTCCACAACAGTACGGGCCGATTGGGTACCCACACCGTATCCTCCATGCTTGGCAGAAAGAAAACGTTCGCCTCTGCGCCTAACCGGTATGACATAGCTGTTTTCAATCTGCAGATAGAAAGTATCCCCGCGTATCATTGCCTGACAGGAGATAAAAGACTGCCCACCTTCTCCCTTCTTACCTGCCGCCTCATAGGCATTCTCCAAAAGATTGCCAAAGAGAATGGTAAGCTCTACATCCGGTACCGGGATATCCAAAGGCAGATTTACCGAACTGGTAAAACGGATACCCTCCTGCCTGCAAAGGCTCTCATAATATCGCAGCATACTGTCCACAACGAGATTTTTACATAATACGGTATGCGCCTTTGGCATAGAAGTCATGACATAATTGGAGAGATACTCACCCAAACGCTCATAATCCCCGGATTCAAAGATGCCATATAAAGTCGTCAGATGGTGTCGCTCGTCATGACGTATTCGAATGGCGTCTTCAATCTTATCGGTCAGCTCCAGATAATGCGCCTTCTGCATTGCCACCTGTCTGGTAAGTCGGCGTCTTTCCTCCGTAAACGTCAATTTAAAGCGATATCCCTCAGAAAAATCATACCATAGCGCCATACCAAGGCCCAACGCCAAAG
>CATLIP010000112.1 GCA_949957035.1 uncultured Lachnospiraceae bacterium | reverse complement strand
CCAACATCCAGAATACGCGCACCTTTTTCCACATACTTTTTCAACTGGCGGATACATAACTGGGTCGTCTCGTGAGTCCCCGTCCCGAACGCCGTTCCCGGGTCGATGTGGATGATCAGCCTGTCCTCGTCCTTTTCCTCCACCTTCTCCCAAGACGGAATGACAAGGATATCGTCAATGTAAAACTGATGGAAATACTGTTTCCAGTTATTCACCCAGTCCACATCCTCTGTCTGGGATTCTTCGATGGTACATTCACCCACATCCAGATAAGAGCGCATCTCTTCCAGTTCCTTTCGTACATTCATCAAGATACTTCCCTTATCCTCCTCTTCCCCAAGATAAAAGGTCAGGTATGCCTTGCCGTCATCCTCCGGCAAATCCGGCAGGATGTCCACAAACATCTGCTCCTTATCCTCCTTTGTCAGAGGCACCTTGTCCTCAATCTGGACGCCCTCAATCCCTAAGTCCATCAACATACTGCTTACGATGTCCTCAGCCTGCGTCGTCGTCGTCAGCCGGAACTGATTCCACTTCATATTTTTCTCCTCTCTTACATCCGAATACAATCCTCTATCCCCCGCGAAATTCAAGACAATAGATGCTCAATCAAAATCTTTGCTCCCATTAAAATCAGGATGATTCCTCCAAAAAGCTCCGCCTTCGCCTGATACTTCGTCCCAAATATATTGCCTATTTTAACACCTGCCACCGATAATGTAAACGTTATCACGCCAATAAAACAGACCGCCGGCACAATATCTACCTTGAGAAATGCAAATGTCACTCCTACCGCAAGGGCATCGATGCTGGTCGCCACCGCAAGCCCCAGCATCGTCCGTATATCCAGCGCCTCATCCGCCTCCTGGCAGCACGCCTCTGGCCTAAGCGCCTCCCGGACCATATTCCCGCCTATGATTCCAAGCAGGACAAATGCAATCCAGTGGTCAATTGACGTAATCACATCCCGGAACTGGACGCCTAAGACATATCCCACAAGGGGCATACCTGCCTGAAATATCCCAAAATACGCCCCCACAAGCGACGCCTTCCTCCACGTACATTTCTTCATGGAAAGCCCTTTACAGATTGATACGGCAAATGCATCCATCGAAAGCCCCACAGCAATCAAAAACAGCTCTATAATCCCCATGGCAAATGAACCCCTTTCTTTTGTAAAATCTACTTATATGTGGGCACACTAATCCCATTCCTTATCTGCCCACTGGGCAATCCTCTTGAAATCCAGCACTAATTCCCCGCCAAAAATATTGACCGGAATCTGGGCGTCGATTGGATAAATGGTGACTTCGCCTTCCCCTTCCAGGAAATACACCAGTACCTTCTTTGTATAGGGGTCTACAATCCAGTATTCCCGAACCTTTGCCTGTTCATATTTCGCAAGCTTGACAATATAATCCCGCCGCTTGGTTCCCGGCGACACCACTTCCAACACAAAATCCGGCGCGCCTATAATATTGCGCCTGACAATCTTTTCCGGGTCGCAGACAATCACCACATCCGGCTGAATCATGGTCTTCTCGTCGCTGTCCAACTGGACGTCCACAGGGGAGATGAAAGGCGTACACTCCCCGTCACGGTCTAAGATATGGTTCGCCACCTGTCGATAAACTTCTCCGGCCATCAACTGATGAAAGGTCGTAGGAGCCGCCATGTCGTAGAAATATCCGTCGATCAATTCCACCCGCAGGTCGTCCGGCAAATCCCAGTAATCCTCAACCGTATAAGAACCCGGCTTTCGCTTCACCTCGTATGCAGCCGACGCTTCCTTGACCACCATCTTATCCCTGAATGCATTTTCCAGGTCGCTCCATGTCCTATAATCTATATTTTCCGCATTTCCCTCAAATATCTTCTGTACCGTCTCTATGGGGACTCCGGATAATTCTGCAATCTGAAAATATGTATAGCCCCATTCCTGTTTCCTGCGTTTCATTTCCTGAATCGTCATGACATTTCCCTCCTTGCCTGTTCCTTTGTAAGGAACAATTCCTGCAAAATCTACGTACTACCTTACGATATCCCAAACGCCGCCCATTCGGCATTCTCAAGCAGCTTTCCTGCCTCCTCTTTTGTAAGTCCGTATTCTTGTGAAAGTAATGCGAATTCTTTCCCGACCCAGGTATCCGATACCGTCATGTTATCGCTGTTCACCGTCACCTTTATCCCATGCTCAAGATACTTCCGGAGTGGATATTCCGAAAGGCTCCCGACCGCCTTTGTCTGTAAATTACTGGACGGGCACATCTCCAATGCGCATCCTTGCCTTTTAAGCTCCTCCATCAGTTTTTCATCCTCGATTGCACGTACCCCATGCCCGATCCGCGCGGCGCCGAATTCTAACGCCTTCCAGATACTTTTTGCACCGTCCGCCTCTCCCGCATGGATGGTAAAGGGGATACCAAGGCTTCTGGCATACCGAAATTCCTCCTCATAATCATCGGTGGGGTACAAGGCTTCGGCTCCCGCCAAATCCACTGCCACTACGCCTTTCCCCAGATAACGGGACGCAACCCGCACGGTTTCCAGATTCTCTGCACGAAGCCCGTCTCCCCGCATACAGCATAAAATCGCCCGCAGGCAGATTCCCTGCCCTGCTTTGCATACAGCCTTCTTTGCCTCATGTGCAGCCCTTTCAAGCCCCGCAAGAACCGCCTGCACTGCCTTCTCCTGAGTAAGCCCTTTCTGCCTGTGGAGCTGGGGTGCGAACCGGATTTCCCCATAGCGAAGCCCTCTCTTTGCAAGCCCCAGTCCAAGGTCATAAGCCGCCACCCCCAGGTTCTCTGCCGTCTGTAAGACAGCCAGTGGGATGTCAAAGCATTTCAGATATTCATTCAGGCTCCCGCAGTCGTTTTTTGCCGTGAGATAGGGGCGAAGCCCTTCCGGGGTATCCGCCGGAAGCTCCACATGTCCTTTTTGCGCCAGCTTCAAAACCGTCTCCGCCGACAGCGAACCGTCCAGATGGAGATGGAGATCAATCTTGCCAAACTTCTCCATCATCCGGTCATCCCTTCTCATACCAGCCTCTCCCACTCCTTCTCACGGAATCCCGTCACCACGGCTGTATCCGTCACCAGAATCGGCCGTTTCACCAGCATACCGTCCGTCGAGAGCAGTTCATACTGCTCTTCCTCCGTCATATCCGGCAGCTTGTCCTTCAACTGCATTTCCCGGTAAATCATTCCGCTGGTATTGAAAAATTTCTTCAAAGGCATCCCGCTCTTCTCATGCCACGCCTTTACTTCTTCTTTCGTGGGATTCTCATCCTTAATATTCCTCTCTTCAAACTCCACGCCCTTCTCATTAAGCCACTTCTTCGCCTTCTGGCATGTACTGCACTTTGGATAATGTACCAACAACATCTTCTCTTCCTCCTTCTGCAAGATCTTTCATTTGATTGCAGTATTCAGCTCCTGCTCCACCTCGTCAAGCTCTTTTAAAATCTCCTCCTGCTGCTCCCCGAACAACAGCTTTTTATTGTAACGGTAATACCGCTCGCAGTCATTGTCCTTTAAAAACTGTACACTGTAATAGTTCGTATTAAGCTCCGTCACAAAGACCACCATCTCCTGGCTGTCCCCGAAGGCCTCTTCCATGAAATCAAAGACATGCTCCAATACCCCTAAGGTCTCCTCTGCCTTCTCCTCCCGAAGCCTGTTTTCCTCTCCGAACATTTCTTTTATGCGGACAAACGCCTCCCGGCCCGACAGACGCTCCTTCTTTTCCTCCTGTTCATACCGGGCAAGAGTATCTAAGACTTTCCTCCTGATTCCATCCTCCGCCTTGGTCAGATGCTCGGCTTTTCGCAGTCTCTCATACTCCTTTGCCCCTTCTCTAATCACCTGTCCCAACTCCATGGATTCCTTATATCGGAGCAGATACTCATAAAGCAGCGTGATATACCGGTCTTCTTTAAACCTGTCCCGGAACATTCCGCTTAATTTTCCAATAAGCATATTCACAACGCTTAACCGTTCGTCAAAAGAAGCATATTGAAGCTGCTCAAGGGTAGCTTTTTCGTACCGGCCTTCCACAATCCGCAAAAGTCCATAGTCCCGTTTATATTTCTCATATAACTCAAGATAGTTAGCGAAATCCTTCGCAATCTTCCAGTGCTGGATATACTGGTGTACAACCTCCCTGTCCGCCCTCTTTCCCAAGGCTTCACAGGCTTTCAAAAATTCCGACAAATCTTCCCACCCCCGCGCAGTAGCAAATACCTTGCCCTCCACAGTGGTCTCAATCCGATAGAAATAATCCTTACGTATCTCAAGATACGCCATAATAGCCGGATGTATCTCGGCTTGATAGGCATATTCCTTCCATACCTCGTAGTTCTCTTCCACGTCAATCTTTCGAATCCTGTCAAGAGTCACAATATCAAAATCCCGCACAGACTTATTATACTCTGGGGGATTTCCTGCCGCCACAATCACCCAGCCTTTTGGAACCTCCTGATTACCGAAGGTCTTACATTGAAGAAATTGCAGCATGGTGGGCGCCAGAGTCTCAGAGACACAGTTGATTTCATCAATAAATAAAATCCCCTCCCGAATCCCCGTCTTCTCAATCTTCTCATAGACAGCCCCGATAATCTCGCTCATGGTATATTCTGTGACAGAATACTCTCTGTCCCCATACATTTTCTTGCGGATAAAGGGCAAACCGATGGCGCTCTGCCTCGTATGATGGGTAATCGTATAGGCCACAAGCCCAATCTTACATTCCTTCGCAATCTGCTCCATAATCTGAGTCTTTCCAATCCCCGGAGGACCCATCAACAGAATAGGTCTTTGGCGAACGGACGGTATCTTGTAATTGCCGTCCTCATCCTTTAGCAAATATGCTTCAATGGAATCCTTGATTTCCTTTTTTGCCCGCTTGATATCCATAACCGAATCTCCTTCTTGTCTTTCTATATTCCCGGAATTTCCCCTAACAACGAAGCCTCAAAAGGAGGGCTGTATCAACTCCTCCTCCGAAAGCACCAGCTTCATAGCCCAAGGCGGAACCTCCATATCCTCATAATCCTCTTTCAAGAACACGAATGCTGTCTCAAAGGAGGGCATCCTTGCGGGATAGGTTCCTTTTCCGTCGGTAAAATAGATAAGCCCCTTCAACTGCCTCAACAGCTGCCGGCTCCTCAGTTCTTCCACATACTCAAAGGCAGGTCTGAAATCCGTTCCTCCCTCGCCCCATAATTCCAGGTTTTCCATATACTCCCGAAGTTCCTCCCCGTTGGTTATCCTTTGGTCCCTCTGTACTTTATCGTCACACTGAATGATATGAATATTCACCTTTCGGAAAAAACTGTTGTTTTCGCTGAGCACGCTATAGGTCTCTTCCAAAAACCTCCGCACCAATTCCCCGGAACAGGACATGGACGTATCAATCACCACCGCAAATTCCTCCACCTTTTTGGTTTCCTTCCATTCCAGCGGCTCTACCAGAGGCAGATTCCCATACAGAGACAGGCCATAGGTATAGAACGCGTAATCAAAGGAATCCTCGTCCACCGCCGTTTCCTCCCGCAATACCGAGAATTTTCTGAGAAACTGCCGATAATCGATTCTCTCCCTGTTCTCTACCCGAAGCTGTCCAATCAAATCTCCCATCCCTGCCGACATTTCCTTTGAAAAGGTCTCTATCTCGGTCTCCATCTGTTCACTGATATCCTGCCAGCGGTTTTCAATCTCCTCCTGCTTCTTTTGTTCCTCTTCTTTTGGCCAATAACTGTGGTCATCCACCCGAAATTCTTCCTCCAGCCTCAAAAACTCTTCCTCTGTCAACTTTGAACCATTCAGAACTCCATACACCTTATCTGCAGACAGCACCTTAAGCCTCCCTGACAGATTTCGGTAGGTTTCCCGCCGAAGCAAAGAACGGCTCTTTAAAATACACCGATGCTGCATACCGTCAATTATGGATTCTGCGGCTATGTCGCAGGCAAGGCTAAAAAGACGCTCTTCCCGTCCCTTTCTCCCGGTCATGTGGTGAAAAATACCATGGAGTACCAGATGCAGATAGAGACGGTTCACCCTCACACGGTCTTCCCTGTAAAGACCGCCAAGCTCCTGAGGATGATAGTACAGAAAAAGACCGTCCGTTCCAAGGCCATTGACGCCGGTATCCATCACAAAGGCAAGACTGCTAAGAGCAACATCCAGAAAACGCATTTTGAGGTACAGCTCATTTCGTGCGGCCGCAAGTATCTTTCTGCAGACTATCTCCAGTTTTTCGCCTGTCGTCATATCTTTCTCCATTTAACCCCTCTTTCACCTGCTCCCATCCGCTCAGAAATCAGACTCTACAGTTCAAATTGCTTTCTCTTCTTCGGAAACATTCTCTGCCTCGCATCCATCAGGACGCTTAACAGCTCTGTCTCTTTCTTCTTTACCGCCTCACAAAGCGCATAATCCAAAGCCGTCTCTGTCCAGTATTCCCCGGATGCAAGAAACTTAAGGCCCTCTAAATCTTCCTGCCCAATCAGTAAATCCGCTGCATCCTCCAGATTGCTTCTCACATATGCTTCATAATCCTCTCTTGCCTTCGTCGACAGCCGAAAGGGACAGCGTAACCGATTAAGAGCCAGCTCTGCCACAATATTCGGCTTTTCCTGTACTACCGTATGGAAAAAAAGTTCATCATATTTCTTGTAATCCAGCTTCCTGTCATAAAAGCACTGCCGATAGTAGCCGCCCGCTCCATGACGCTGGGTAAACAGGATCCTGGCAGGGGTATTCTCCACAGCCTCCTCATAATGCTCAGGGAAAAGTAGTATCGCTGTCTCCTCCTTCTCCTTTAAAGAATAACAAAGCCTCGTCCGAATGGCAAAACGCATCTCATCCAAAATAGATTTCAGGCAGCTTTGCTCTCCTTCCCGAAAATGAATCTCCACCTCCGAAAGCTTACACCCGGTAAACGCCCCGCCGCCAATCTCTAAGAGACTGTCTGTTAACGCCAGCCTCCGCAATTTCCTGCACCGGTAAAATGCATATCTGCCAATCTCTGTCAGCCAAGAGGGTAATTGAATCTCTGAAGCGCCGCTCTCTGCAAATGCATAATCAGCTATCCCCTTTACCGGTATTCCGTCAATGGCATCAGGAAGCGCCACCTGCCCATCCGCCTCCGGACATCCTGTAATCAGAATACCATCTTCCTCTTTCTGATACTGAAGTTTCGGATATATTTGTATACTTTCTTTTCTCTTCAGTGCCGTAATTTAGTAATAGCCTCTCCACATATTCAAATACATATGCACATTCGTCAGTATATGCAGCCACAGGGTTTCTAAAGCCTTCTGCTTCTTAGGGTTGGCGGCGGCAGCCATCACATAGGGAACCCCGTTCTGTCTTGTATAGTGGTCCGCCTTCCTTAGATGCCATCCGCTTGTCACCACAACACAGTCTTGAAAATTACAGTTGCGCATCATCCGGCAGGACTAGAGAAGGTTATGATAGGTACTGACCGCCTGCTTCTCTTCCAGAATATACTCTCCGGGCACCCCAAGCTCCATGGCGTACCGTTTCATTGCCTCTGCTTCCACAAAATCACTGCGAACCGCCGCCCCTGACATAATCAGGTATTTCACCTTCTTCTCCTTCCAAAGCTCTACTGCCTTCTCCACTCTTGCTTTCAGTGTGTCGGAAGGCACGCCGTCCTCCTTCACCCGGCATCCACAGACAATGGCGCAGTCGTAACTGTCCTGTTCCCACCTCTTCTTCGGTGAACGGAACATCACACAAAACA
>CATLIP010000111.1 GCA_949957035.1 uncultured Lachnospiraceae bacterium | reverse complement strand
CTCCTTTCCTTCTTTACCGTTCTGGGAACCAATTACCTGAAAGAAAAGGGGCGGTACCACACCCTCCAACAGAAAACAGTGGAAGACCCGGAATTTAGAAAGGACTTTTTTTCCGACTCTATGCTGGAAAATCGGCATTTACTATCGGAAGAGTGCAAAACTTTCCTCGAAAATGTGGAAAACGATGTGAATTATCATCCAATTCCGGAGTCTATTGTGGATAAGTCACTGAAAATTTCCTATGTAGACGGCTGGATGGCAGAGCGCACTTACAAAGGAAAACGGGGCCATGAGGGTACGGATATCATGGCAAACGTTGATAAACGTGGGATTTATCCGGTTCTTTCCATGACGGATGGGCTCGTTACCAACCTTGGTTGGCTGGAAAAGGGAGGATATCGTGTCGGAATCACCTCAAATAGTGGTATTTATTATTACTACGCACATCTGGATTCCTATTCCAACATTAAAGAAGGGCAGAAAATCAAAGCAGGAGAGCTTTTAGGCTATATGGGAGACTCCGGATACGGCCCTGAGGGAACGAAGGGACAGTTCGCCGTCCATCTCCATGTGGGAATCTACGCTGTCAGGGATGGAGCGGAAGTCAGTGTAAATCCCTACTATGTCCTTCAATTTCTGGAGGATAAAAAATTAAAGTATGAATTCAGCCGGTAGATAAAATAAATTAACTTTTTGAAACATCTTATAGAGTTACCTTCCCGGATGTGTTATACTAATTTTTATATGTATACTCAGAAATACAAAGGAGGGATTTCCCATGAATCTTCCGGTCAGATTTGAGGAAAAGATGCGGGGACTGTTAGGCGGGGAAATGGAGGCGTATCTGGCTTGTTTCGAAGAACCAAGATATTATGGTCTGCGTGTGAATACCAATAAGATTTCCGCGGAAGAATTTCAAAAGATTTGCCCGTTTGACATTACCCCGATTCCATGGATTGAGAATGGTTTTTATTACGATGGGGAGCGAATATCCCCTGCAAAGCATCCCTTTTATTTTGCGGGACTTTATTATCTTCAGGAACCAAGCGCCATGACTCCGGCCAACCGTCTGCCGGTTGAACCGGGGGATTATGTTCTGGATATGTGTGCGGCGCCCGGAGGCAAGGCTACGGAGCTTGGCGCCAAGCTTAGGGGAGAAGGAGGACTAATCGCCAATGATATCAGCAGCTCTAGGGCTAAGGGTCTGCTTAAGAATATAGAAGTTTTCGGTATCGGCAATGTTGCGGTACTGTGTGAGGAGCCGGGAAAGCTTGAGACGTATTTTCCGGAATATTTCGACAAGATATTGATTGACGCTCCCTGTTCCGGCGAGGGAATGTTTCGAAAAGACAAGAAGATGGTGAGAGCATGGGAGGAGCATGGCCCGGAGTATTTCGCTAATATTCAAAAGAACATTATCCTTAAGGCCGCAGGGATGCTCAAAGAGGGAGGAATGCTGCTTTATTCCACATGTACCTTTGACAGCCGGGAGAATGAACAGATTATCGACTGGCTTATAAAGGAGGAGCCTCAATTTCGGATACTGGATATCCCCCCGTATGAAGGATTCTGTCCGGGATTTCCGGGGACAGTGTCGCCCAATCATGAAGATTTAAAGAAGACGGTTCGAATCTTTCCTCATAGAATGAAGGGCGAGGGGCATTTTCTGGCTTTGCTGCAGAAAGGCGGGGCGGATTTACGAAGAAGCGGCGGTGGGAAGATATTCTCGGCGGGGAGTCCGGCAAAGACGAGATTTGACTCTAAATTACCGGAAGCGGCGGTTCAGTTTTTAGACGATATTTCATGGGAATTTGACATGGCGCGTCTCGAGCTTCGGGGGGAACGGCTTTACTATATGCCCAAGGGACTTTCGGATGTTCGGGGAATCCGCTTTCTTCGTACCGGACTTCTGCTTGGGGAGCAAAAGAAGAATCGGTTTGAGCCAAGCCAGGCTCTTGCCATGTGTCTGAAAAAGGAGGAGTATGCCAATTCCATTAATTTTTCGGCGGAGGATTCCCGCGTATTCCGTTATCTGAAAGGGGAGACCCTGGAGGCAAAGGACTTGGTCATATCCAAATCCAAGGCATGGCAGCTGGTATGTGTAGAGGGTTTTCCGCTGGGATGGGGCAAATTCTCAGGAGGAATTTTAAAAAATAAATATCTTCCGGGCTGGAGGTTATGTTGATATTAAGTAAATATTGGGGAGGTGACGCTTGTGATTCGTCTGGATAAGTATCTGGCGGATATGGGAGCCGGAACCCGGCAGGAAGTAAAGCGCATGATTCGCAAAGGATTAGTTTGGGTCAACCATGAACCTGTCCGTTCACCCGAGCTTAAGATACGTGAAGGGGAGGACGTTGTTTCACTGGAGGGTAAGGATATAGGCTATGCCGCTTATGAATATTATATGCTGAACAAGCCTGCAGGAATCATATCTGCTGCGTCTGATTTGAAAGAGCCGACGGTCATAGACCTGCTCTGTGATAAGCGGCGGAAGGATTTGTTTCCTGTGGGGAGGCTTGATCGGGATACCGAAGGGTTACTTTTGATTACCAACGACGGGGCGCTGGCCCACCGGCTTTTATCGCCGCGCCGTCATGTAGATAAAACCTACTATGCCCGAATCAATGGGCGCGTCACCAAGGAACACGTAAAGATATTTAAAGAAGGGCTGGATATCGGGGAAGATGGCCGAGAAGAACGGACAATGCCCGCGTATCTTGAGATTATTGCCGGCGCAGAGGAATCCGAGATTCGTCTGACCATACAGGAAGGAAAATACCATCAGGTAAAGAGAATGTTTCAGGCTGTGGGTAAGGAAGTGATCTATCTGAAACGGGAGCGTATGGGGACATTGACCCTGGATAGTAATCTGAAGCCAGGGGAATACAGGCTTCTTACCCCGGATGAAATAGAAGGCCTGAAAAAAGAAGGTCAAAAAGGAGTTAGATGATGTTAGAGACTGAGATGCTGAAAGATATTGAGGCAGTGATTTTTGATATGGATGGAACGCTGATTGATTCTATGTGGATTTGGCCTTCCATCGACGAGGATTTTTTTGAAAAATATAGTCTGGTGGAGCCAAAGAATTTTCATGAGGATATTGAAGGGATGAGCTATACGGAGGTGGTGCAGTTCTTCCTTGAGGCGTTCCCGACCCTTAAGCAGACGCCTCAGCAGATTATGGATGAATGGACGGAGATGGCCCATGAGCGCTATATAAAGGAAGCGCCGCTGAAAGAGGGAGCCTATGAGTTCATTCTGGAAATGCGGCGGCAGGGAAAGAAGATTGGAATCGCCACCAGCAATGGGCGGACGCTTGTGGAGGATACCCTGAAGGCTTTAGGGGTGACAGAATACTTTGATGTGGTCAGAACTGCCTGCGAAGCGGGAAAAGGGAAACCGGCTCCTGACGTCTATCTTCTGGTAGCCGAGGAGATGGGGGTGTCTCCAAAACGCTGCCTGGTATTCGAGGATGTTCCCATGGGTATCCTTGCAGGAAAGAATGCAGGAATGAAGGTATGTGCTATCGACGATGAGTTTTCCCGTATTCAGGAAGAAAAGAAGAAAAGCCTTGCCGATTACTACATATACAGTTATGATGATATCAGAAACGAAACCTATGAGGTATTATAGATGGATGCAGGATTTTTGCCTGTCTGCAGGCGGGAGATGGAAGAGAGGGGATGGGAGTACGTTGATTTTGTCTATGTGTCAGGAGACGCCTATGTAGACCATCCTTCTTTTGGACATGCTGTCATCACCAGAGTCTTGGAGGCGCACGGATATCGGGTAGGGATAATCGCGCAGCCCGATTGGAGGGACAGCGCAAGTATCACAGAGTTTGGGGAGCCCAGGCTTGGATTTTTGGTATCTGCCGGTAATATGGATTCTATGGTGAATCATTATTCCGTATCAAAGAAACGGCGGAAGACAGACGCATTTACTCCGGGCGGCATAAGAGGGAAGAGGCCGGACTATGCCGTAATTGTGTATGGCAACCTGATTCGTCAGGTCTATAAAAAGACGCCTGTAATTCTAGGGGGGATAGAGGCCAGTCTTCGGCGGCTTGCACATTACGACTACTGGTCAGACCGTCTGAAACGCTCCGTTCTTCTGGATTCAGGAGCGGATATCATTTCCTATGGTATGGGTGAGCGTTCCATTGTGGAGATTGCAGAGGCGTTGGAGAGTGGGATTGCCATCGGTGACCTTACCTTTATTCCGGGCACTGTATATAAGGCAAGGGATTTGAACAGTGTCTATGACGGGGTGATACTGCCGGGTTTTGAAGAGATGAAGAAAGACCGGCTCCTGTATGCCAAAAGTTTTTATACACAGTATTGCAACACAGACCCCTTTTCTGCCAAAAGATTGATTGAGCCTTATGGAGAGCATCTGTTTGTAGTACAGAATATGCCGTCCATGCCTCTTAGTCAGGAGGAAATGGATGCTGTGTACAGCCTTCCCTATATGCGGACATACCATCCCTCCTATGAGAAGGACGGGGGCGTGCCTGCCATTGCCGAGGTAAAGTTCAGCCTTGTGAGCAATCGGGGGTGCTTTGGAGGGTGCAGTTTCTGTGCGCTGACTTTTCATCAGGGGCGGATTGTGCAGACAAGAAGCCATGAATCCTTAATTGCAGAGGCTAAGGTACTGACAAAAGAGCCGGATTTCAAAGGATATATCCACGACGTGGGAGGTCCTACGGCGAATTTTAGGCATCCTTCCTGTGAAAAGCAACTGTCTCATGGCGTGTGTAAGGAACGTCAGTGCTTGTTTCCAAAGCCCTGTCCTAATCTGAGAGCGGACCACAGAGATTACGTGTCGCTGCTTCGAAAGCTTAGAAATCTACCGGGAGTAAAAAAAGTGTTCATCCGCTCGGGGATTCGGTTTGATTATGTGATGGCGGACCGGGACGATACATTTTTTCGGGAATTGTGCGAGTATCATGTAAGCGGTCAGTTAAAGGTTGCGCCGGAGCATGTGTCGGAGGCTGTCCTTGGGAAGATGGGCAAGCCCTCCCACAGTGTTTATCAGGGGTTTGCGAAAAAGTATGCGGCCATAAACAAGATGCTTCATAAGAAGCAGTATCTTGTGCCGTATCTCATGTCCTCCCATCCCGGCTCTACCATGAAGGAGGCTGTGAAATTGGCGGAGTATATCCGTGATTTAGGGTATATGCCGGAACAAGTGCAGGATTTTTATCCCACACCCTCCACGATTTCTACCTGTATGTATTATACAGGCGTAGACCCAAGGGACATGACGAAAGTGTATGTGCCAAGGAACCCTCATGAGAAAGCCTTGCAGAGGGCCTTAATTCAATATCGCGACCCGAAGAATTACGATTTGGTAATGGAGGCCCTTGAATTGGCAGGACGGTTGGATTTGGCAGGATATGATTCCCGCTGTCTGATACGTCCAATCCATAAGAAACAGCCAAAAAGCCCGCCGCAAATCCAAAAGAAAAAAAGGACAATCCGTAATATTCATAAGAAGAAAGTGAAAAGATAAAGGCAGGATAGAAACTATAAAAGAATAAGGGGAGATTTTCTATGAGAATAGCAGTTGTGACCGGTGCGTCCTCCGGTATTGGAAAGGAATTTGTCCGTCAGATTTCAAGGCTATACAGGAATTTGGACGAGGTATGGGTGATGGCCAGAAGGACAGAATATCTTAAAGAGCTGAAAAAACAGATACCCGTCCCTGTCAGGATTTTTGACGGAGATATGCAGCGGGATTATATTTTTGAGCGTCTTAACAAAGAGCTTGACAGGCAGAACGCCAATATCCGCATGCTGGTCAATGCCGCAGGATATGGCAAAGTGGGGCTGTTTCACCAGATTGATTCTAAAGAGCAGCTAGGGATGATTACTTTAAATTGCCAAGGTTTGACAAAACTATCACAAATTTGCTTGCCATATCTGACAAATGGAAGTAGAATAATTAATATTGCGTCGTCCGCAGCATTCGCACCCCAACCAGGGTTTGCGGTGTATGCCGCTTCCAAGTCCTATGTTTATAGTTTTTCACAGGCTTTAGGGACAGAGCTTCGTCCCCAAGGCATTTATGTGACGGTGGTATGCCCGGGTCCTGTGGATACGGAATTTTTCCAACGCTCCGGTAAATTGCCGAATCCTTTCAAGGACTCTGTAAAGGCGGCGCCAAAGCAGGTGGTCAGAAAAGCCTTGTTGGATTCCGTAAAAAAGAAGAGAGTCTCCGTCTATGGCCTGCCAATGAAGTGTGCCAGAGCGCTCACAAAGTTGATGCCGGATGCCTTGACAGCAGACATCCTTGGACGGGCGAACGGGATTGGATACTAAAATATAAAAGAGGTAGGGCAAATGAAAATAGAAAAAGGACAGCCCGGATATCTGAGAGTACAGAAGACCAGGTATCTGCTGTGGGCTGTGGTGGAATTTGCGGTCGTGGCGGCAGTTTTCATCCTTGGGTATGTTCAGACAGGGAAGAAGGAGAATCTATTCACGGTCGTTGCAATTGTGGGCTGTCTTCCGGCGGCAAAGATGCTGGTGGAATTTATCACCATGTATCCCCATCAGGGGATCGAGCCTTCGAAATATCGTGAGATCGAAGAGAAGGCGCCGCTTGTCACACGGGTGTATGATCTGCTCATCACAAGCACGGGAAAAGGAATGCCGGTAGAGGCATTCGTCATATACGGGCATGTGCTGTGCGGCTATACCAGGAGCCCTAAGACGGATGACGCGGTTCTTGCCGGAGCGATCAAGAAGACGCTCTTAGACCAGCGGTATGATAAGATGACGGTTAAGATCTTCCATGATTATTCCATGTTTCTTGCCAGAGCCGAGGGGCTGAATAACATTGCCGCGGTGGAGCGGCAGGAGAGTGACCGGAACGAACAGAATATCAAGAGGATTCTGACTGGTATTTCTATGTAAAAAGGAGAGTGTTTCTTAAAGGAACTACCAAGTGCAGCGTTTATGAAAGAGATTATCGTTACGAAGAACGAAGCCGGACAGAGGCTTGACAAATTATTGAAAAAATATATGAATAATGCACCGGACAGCTTCTTCTACAAGATGCTCCGCAAGAAGAATATCGTCCTGAACGGAAAGAAGGCGGCCGGGCGGGAAAAGCTTACAGAGGGAGATTGTATCAAGCTGTTCTTGTCGGACGAGACTATTGGGAAATTTACCGCCAAGAAGAGCAGGGGTGTACCTGGGAGTCCGCCGTCCAGGAGAACGGCTCTTGACGTGATCTATGAGGATCCGGATCTTCTTCTTATTAATAAGCCGGCCGGGATGCTGTCGCAGAAAGCCGGTAAGGACGATGTGTCGGCGGTGGAGCATGTGATCTCATATCTGCTTCGGACGGGAGCGGTAACAGAAGAAGAACTTCGGCTTTTCAGGCCCTCGGTGTGCAACCGCTTAGACCGCAATACCAGCGGTCTGATTATTGCGGGAAAGAGCCTCCCTGGTTCACAGACTATGGGGGAGCTTCTTAAGAATCGGACGCTTCAGAAGTATTATCTGTGCGCGGTGAAGGGAAGGATCACCGAATCGAAGCGTCTTCATGGATTCCTTCAGAAGGATGAGGCGAATAACACGGTAACCGTCAGCGGCAGCGGCGGGGTCCGGATCGAGACCGAGTATTTCCCGCTGGCGTGGACTAAAGAGCTTACGCTTCTTAAGGTTCATCTGATCACTGGGAAAACCCATCAGATCCGAGCGCATCTGGCGTCGGTGGGCCATCCGCTTCTGGGGGACGGCAAATACGGAAACGGCGCCGTCAATAAGCGCTACCACGAAACCCGGCAGGCGCTGTACGCCTACCGCCTGGCCTTCGCCTTCACCACCGACGCCGGGCCCCTGAA
>CATLIP010000110.1 GCA_949957035.1 uncultured Lachnospiraceae bacterium | reverse complement strand
GGATCTTGCTAAAAAATATAACACGACGGTAGAGGGAATTATGGAGGTAAATGAACTGCCTTCGGAAGAGATAAAAGCGGGTGACAGGATATTGATTTTTAAGGAAAATATGAGTATACTATAGGTACACTGTATACAGGATACAAGGAGAATGTGGATGGATAAATTAGAGTTAAAGGCACTTGGGAAGATTAATCTGGGACTCGACGTGTTGGGGAAACGTGAGAATGGATATCAAGACGTGCGTATGGTAATGCAGACGGTCTATCTCTATGACCAGATTTGGATGGTGAATAAGAAGGAGACGGGAATCCGGCTAAGCGCCAACTTATTCTATCTTCCGGTCAATGAGAATAACCTGGCTTACCGGGCCGCGGATTTGTTGATGAAGGAGTTTGGGATACGGGAGGGTGTGAAGATTGTGCTGGATAAGCATATCCCTGTGGCTGCGGGGATGGCTGGGGGCAGTTCTAATGCGGCTGCGGTCTTGTTCGGGATGAACCGTATGTTTTCATTGGGGCTGTCCCAGAAAGCGCTGATGGAAAGGGGCGTTTTGCTGGGGGCAGACGTACCTTATTGTATCATGAGGGGGACGGTACTCGCGGAAGGGATTGGAGAGAAGCTTACGCCTCTTCCTCCTATGCCTAAGTGTTTTGTACTGCTGGCCAAACCGTCTATCAGCGTTTCGACGAAGATGGTGTATGAGAAGCTGGACTCCCATGAGATTGCCGAACATCCGGATATTGACGGGATTATCGGAGGGCTTAGGGGGCATGATCTTTTGCAGGTATCTTCCTGCCTTGGGAATGTCCTTGAGAAGGTTACGGCAGAAGCCTATCCTGTGATTGAGCAGATTAAGGATACCATGAAGAAGAACGGCGCGCTCAATGCCTTGATGAGCGGCAGCGGGCCTACAGTCTTTGGACTGTTCGATGATAAGAAGGCGGCTAAGAAGGCGGCGTTTCGGATTCGGGAGCTGCAGCTTGCGCGGCAGACATACGTGACCGGCGTACACAATACGAGGAGGAGATAGGGGATGGAACTAAAGGTCAACATGAGCGAATATCTTCCGCTGCGGGACGTGGTGTTCAATACCCTGAGGCAGGCGATCCTGCGGGGAGAACTGAAACCGGGAGAGCGGCTGATGGAGATTAAGCTGGCCAATAAGCTTGGCGTCAGCCGGACGCCGATCCGGGAGGCGATCCGGAAGCTGGAGCTTGAGGGGCTGGTGCTTATGGTTCCGCGCAAAGGCGCAGAGGTGGCGGATATATCCGAGAAGAGCCTGCGGGACGTCTTAGAGGTCCGCAAGGCGTTAGAGGAGCTGGCGGTGAAGCTGACCTGTGATAAGATTAAGTATGCGCAGATACGGGAGCTTAGACATGCGGCGGAGGAGTTCCGGAAGACCTTGAGGAGCAGTGATATTACAGAGATTGCCGAGGCGGATGTGCGTTTTCATGATGTGATTTATGAGGCGACGGATAACCAGAAGCTGGTGCAGCTTTTGAATAATTTGCGGGAGCAGATGTATCGGTATCGTATAGAGTATTTGAAACGGCAGGAGGCGTATCCGCAGCTTTTGGCGGAGCATGAAGAGATTATTAAGCGGATTGAGGGGAAGGAGAAGGAACTGGCAGCGGAGATTGTTTGTAAGCATATCGATAATCAGGTGGAGGCGGTTATGGATGTGATACGGATGAAGAAGGGGGAGTGATGAGGATTCTGGCGGCGGAGGCGGTGAGTTTTGCGTATGGGTGGACGGCAGTTCACAGCTGCCCTTCCTCACACAGACTGGGCAACGCTGCGCCGAGCTAACGGCTAACTGCGACTAAGGAACTCGGGAGAGCCCTCGTTCCTAAGTCTCCGTAAGCCGTGGATCTCGTCTCCGCTAAGGACGCCCCGGAATGTCTGCTTAGAGGAAGGGCAGCTGTGAACTGCCTGTATACTGGCAAAATATACGGTCGCAGGGTGGGAAGAATCCTATCAGGCTGGGAGCGTAGGGTGTTTGGGCGGCAGATGGTGGAAAAGTCGCAGGGGTTTTGTGTATGGGCGGATAGTTTATGGTTGCCCTTCCGATGGGTATTAGTGTGGCAATCAAGGAATAGGGCAGTGATATGGTCTCGGAGAGATTCTGATAAGAAGGATGGGTAATGGGGAAAGAATTTTAGGTGTTTTGTATAAATGGTAGGTTATATGTCAACACTTCTTATATAACTTGAGTGATTATTGTATAAGGAGGGTGTTACATATGAATAGTGAGTTTTGGGATTGTGGTAAGGTTCGGCGGGTGGTTTGTCTGGTGTTTGGGATCTGTGCTGCGGCTTTGTTGACGGGGAGCTGTGTGGAGCGGGGGATTGAGCGGGTCGAGGCGAAGATGGAGCGGACGCAGAAGACGCTGGCAAAAGAGGTGCTTAGGTTTCATGTGCTTGCTAACAGTGACAGCGAGGAGGATCAGGCTGTCAAGGTGAAGGTTCGGGACGCTGTGCTTGCTTATATGGAGGAGAGCATGGGGGATGGGCTTTCGGGGGAGCCGGATGCAGAGGAGACGAAGGCCTGGGTGGAGTCACATTTGCATGAGCTGGAGGATGTGGCAGATCGGACGGTCGAGGCGGAGGGGTATTCTTATCGGTCTGAGGCGGATGTGGAAGTTAGTTATTTCCCGGATAAGTTGTATGGGGATGTCTTCTTTCCGCAGGGAGAGTATGAGGCGCTGAAGATTCGGCTGGGCCAGGCGAGAGGACATAATTGGTGGTGTGTCCTGTATCCGAGCCTGTGTTTTACGGATACGGCCTGTAAGGTGGTAAGCGACGAGGGAAAACAGGGGCTTAGGGAAGCCTTGACGGCGGAAGAGTATGAGATGGTGACGGCCACGTCGGATTTTAAGATTAAATGGTTTTTCTTTGGGGAGGGTGCGGATTAAGGTATGCCTTAGAATTCCCTTTTCAGGGATACATTAAGAGGAACATGGAGGAAGTTCATGACGGATTTTTTGGTAAGGATTTTTATAAAAGACCATACGGAAATCGAGAGGGTGTCTGTCAGGACCGCCTACGGTGTGTTGGCGAGTGCGGTAGGCATCCTTTGCAATGTGCTTTTATTTGTAGTAAAATGTTCGGTAGGGTATCTCTTGCATAGTATTTCGGTCATGGCGGATGCGTTTAACAATCTTTCGGATGCGGGTTCGTCTGTGATTGGTCTTGTGGGAGTGAAGATGGCTAGTAAACCGGCGGACAGGGATCACCCGTTTGGGCATGGCAGGATTGAGTATATTGCGGCGTTGATTGTGGCGTTTCTGGTCATGGAAGTGGGGTTTTCATTTTTTAAGGATGCTGTGGCGAAGATCCGGGAACCGGAGGTGCTGAAATTTCAGGCGGTGTCTGTGGTGGTTCTGGTCCTGTCGGTGGGCGTCAAGCTGTGGCTTGGGTTCTTTAACCGGAAGCTTGGGCAGAGGATTGATTCTAAGGTGATGATGGCCACCGCTGCGGATGCCATGGGCGATGTGATCACCACTACTGCGACGATTGCGTCCCTTCTGTTTTTCCGGGCGACGGGGGTGAATATCGACGGATTCGTGGGGCTTGGCGTGTCTCTGGTGGTGATGTGGGCCGGCGTCGGGATTGCGAAGGATACGCTGGAGCCTCTGATTGGTAAGGCAGTGGAGCCTGAGGAGTATGCAAGGATTACGGATTTTGTGGAAGGATATGAGGGGGTTCTTGGGAGCCATGATTTGATTGTCCATAATTATGGGCCGGGAAGGAGTATGGCTTCTATCCATGCGGAGGTTCCGAATGATGTGGAGATTGAGGCGTCCCATGAGGTGATCGACCGGATTGAGCGGGATGCGCTTAGGATGCTTGGCGTGTTTCTGGTGATTCATATGGACCCGGTGGAGACGCGGGATGTGAGGGTCATTGAGGCAAGAGGGCAGGTGGAGCGGATTCTTGAGGCGCTGGATGCGGCTGTGACTATCCATGATTTCCGCATGGTGAGCGGGGAGGATCAGGTGAACCTGATTTTTGACATGGAGGTTCCTTATGAATATGACGGGAAGAAACAGGAGGAGCTGAAAAATACGTTGGTGAAGCTGCTCAAGATTACGGATTCGCGGTATCAGTGCGTCATTACGACAGAAAGGAGTTACATAGGCAGTGCAAAAGAGTAACAGATATACGTTGGAGGGCAGGATTCGATTTAGCGAGGTGGATCATACGAGACGGATTACGCTGCCGGGGATCATTAATTATTTTCAGGATTGCAGTACATTTCACTCGGAGAGTCTGGGCGTCGGGCTCTCCTACTGTGCTAAGCGCCGGAAGGTTTGGATTTTGTCGGCATGGCAGGTGGAGGTTGAGCGTTATCCCGTGATGGGAGAGCCGGTGAAGATAAGTACCTGGGCGACGAAATTTGACGGGCTGTTGGGACTGCGTAACTTCTGTATGGAGGATGAGGGGCAGAAGATGGCTGCGTGGGCGAATTCTGTGTGGGTCTATATGGATGTGGAGAAGGGAAGGCCTGCAAGACCGGACAGGCGGGAAATCGAACTCTATGGAACGGAGGAACCGCTGCCTATGGAGTATGCGCCGCGGAAAATTGAGCTGCCGGGGAATTTAGAAGATGGAGAGCCGTTCCCGGTGCGGAAGTATCATATAGATACGAACGAGCACGTGAATAACTGCCAGTATGTGCAGATGGCGCAGGAAGCGCTGAAAGAGCCGATGGATGTCAGGAAACTGCGGGTGGAGTATAAGAAATCGGCTGTGTATGGCGATATCATTTACCCTAGGACGGCGTATGAAGAGGATAGAGCCGTGGTGGAACTGTGTGACGGGGCGGGGAAGGCTTATGCGGTGGTGGAGTTCTGTTGATAGTCTTTGCTGTGGGATGAAACTGGCATGTGATTTGGAGGTGATGAAATGACAGTGGAATTAATGCAGGAACTTCTTTTGAAAGATGAAAAGATAACTGTGGAATATAAAGAATGCCGGAATGGAATTTATGACGATGTATATGAGACAGTGTGTTCATTCTCCAATCGCTATGGCGGATACATTATTATGGGTGTAAAAGACGGCGGAATCCCGGTGGGGCTGAACCGGAATTTAGTGAAGGACATGAAGAAAAATTTCGTGAATCAGCTGAACAACCAGAATAAGATGTCGCCTACCTTATATTTGTCTATAGAAGAATTTGAATATGAAGGAAAACTGTTGTTATGGGTGTATGTACCCCAGACGTCTACTGTGGAGAAATGCGCGGGCAGAATCTATGACCGGAATGAAGACGGCGACATGGATATTACAGATTCTCCCCTCCAGCTGCAGAATATGTACAATAGAAAGAGCAATACGTATGTGGAACATAAAATTTTCCCATATGTTACGGAGGATGACTTGCGGATGGATCTGATAGAGAAGGTGCGGAATCTGGCTAAGAGCAGAAAGCCGGATCACCCATGGCTGAATCTGTCGGATAAGGAAGTTTTAAGAAGCGCGGGATTGTGGGAAAAAGATTTCTCCTCCGGCGTGCAGGGATATAATCTGGCAGGAGTGCTGCTGTTCGGCAGGGATGAGGTGATACGTTCCTGCTGTCCGGGGTATATCACAGATGCGATTTACAGGGTGGAAAATGTAGACCGCTATGACGACAGACTACAGGTTGCGACTAATTTGATTGATGCCTATGAGCTTTTGATGGAGTTTGTCGCAAAGCATACTTCAGATAAATTTTTTCTGGTAGATAATGTGAATATAAGTATAAGGGATTTGATTGCCAGAGAGGTTATTGGAAACATTCTGGTCCATAGAGATTTTTCCAGCGCTTATCCTGCGAAAGTGGTGATTGAAAAGGATTGGATGAAGACGGAGAACTGGTGCGTACCAAGGCGCCATGGGAACATTATGAGCGATGAATTTACTCCGTATCCGAAGAATCCTCTGATACAGCAGTTTTTTGCCAATATCGGGCGGACGGATACCATAGGCTCTGGAGTCAGGAATCTTTATAAATATACACCGATTTACTCGGACGGCGGGAAACCGGAGTTATTTGAGGACGATGTGTTCCGGATTTCGGTTCCGCTCAACCGGGAAGCGGCAGAGGCGGTGAAGGAGAGTGAGAAGCTGTCGGAGAGGGAGCAGAAGATTTATAATATGATCTGTGAAAATGTCCATTTGTCTGTTGAGCAGGTAATGGCAGAACTGGATGTTTCGAGGGCGACTGTATTCAGGGATTATGCAAAGATTAGAAAAGTTACGGGCGTTTCGTATGATAAGAATACTTCTACATGGACTTTCTAAGAGAGCAGTCTCAAGGCAGTCTCACGGGATATGAGACTGCCTTGAGACTGAAAAAAGGCGGTTTTAGGGGGTTTCAAGAATGTCAGGCGTGGCAGTCTTATCTGAGTCTCAAGTCGGTCTCACGGGATATGAGACTGGTTTGAGACTAACGTAAGACTTATAATGCCAAGAATAAAACGAGTTTAAGATACAAGTACACGTAACACAAAGGAGAGGGAAATACAGATGTCATTATCGGAGAATTTGGGAAAGAAAGTAAGGTTGATGATTGTAAAAGAAGTGGAGTTCGGCGTTTATCTCGGCAACAGCCAGGAGAAGGTGCTGCTTCCTAAAAAACAGGTCCCGCGGGGGTTAGAAGCAGGCGATCCGGTGGAGGTGTTCTTGTACAAAGACTCTTCGGACAGGCTGATAGCCACCACGAACGAGCCTAAGCTCACCCTCGGGGAGCTGGCGGCGCTGAAAGTCGTGGATGTGGGACGGATCGGGGCTTTTCTGGACTGGGGGCTTGAGAAGGATCTGCTGCTTCCATTCCGGGAGCAGACGGCGAAGGTCAGGAAGGGGGACGAGGCGCTGGTGGCTTTGTATGTGGACAAGTCAGGAAGGCTTTGTGCGACGATGAAGGTCTATGAGCGGCTGCGTCTGGATTCTCCCTATCAGAAGGACGACCAGGTGGAAGGGATTATTTATGATACCAGCGACAATTTTGGATTATTTGTCGCTGTGGATGACTGTTATTCCGCATTGATTCCCAAAAGAGAGGTGTACGGCAGCCTGAAAGTGGGCGATCGAATTAAAGCAAGAGTCACGAAGGTCAAGGAAGACGGGAAAATGGATCTTGCTGTGCGGGAAAAAGCATTTCTCCAGATGGATGCAGATGCGCAGGCAATCATGGAGCGTTTGGAAGAATACGGGGGACGGCTGCCGTTTACCGATAAGGCAGATCCGGAACAGATTAAGAAAGAATTTGATATGAGCAAGAATGGGTTTAAGCGTGCTGTGGGGAGGCTTCTGAAGGAGGGCAGGATAGAAATTTGCGAAAAATATATTGAAATTCGCAAGAGATAGAGTATAATAGGGGAGACAACGAAGGTAAGATAAGGAATTAAGAAAGGAGCTTTTGGAACTATGAAAGTGCAGAACATTACGAACATTGAAAAATTTTTTTCTGTAATTGACGATTGCTCAGGAAAAGTAGAATTAGTGACGGGAGAGGGCGACAGGCTGAATCTGAAGTCGAAGCTGTCCCAGTATGTATCTATGGCGAATATTTTCTCCAATGGTGAGATTCCGGAATTGGAGATTATTGCATATGAGAAGGAAGATATAGACAAGCTGGTAAAGTTCATGGTGGACGGCGAGTAAGGTATACCGGCAATCAGCGACAGATGCATGAAAGAGGTGTTCCCAAAAAAGCAGGGGATGCCTTTTTTATGATATTAGGAAACTTCGTACCCTATATAAAGAGATCTATTTACATGAAAAGGAGAAAATATGAGTTTTGCACATCTTCACGTCCACACAGAGTACAGCCTGCTGGACGGTTCAAATAAGATAAAAGAATGTGTAGCCCGTGTGAAGGAACTGGGGATGGACAGTGTGGCGATT
>CATLIP010000109.1 GCA_949957035.1 uncultured Lachnospiraceae bacterium | reverse complement strand
AGAGAATATTGTTGCCTGTATCTATGCGATGGCGGACTGGTTTACGCCAAGCGACGCAGAGGCGCCGACCCTTGAGTGGGTGGTGTTCTCCAACAGGAAGACAGGAGAGAGGATGCGGATACGGGAGATCCCGGATGTGATATACAGTGAAGTGATGCGGGATGTGGATCTGGCGGTGAGCGTGGCACATGTAGGCGGCGTGGACCCGGAGACGAGCCATTCCACTGTGGAGATGCGTAAGGTAATCGTGGAGTGTAACCTGGGGCTGTTCAAGCTGAAAAATGTCCGGATAGAGGGAAACCATGCGGTTATCGACGGGAAACTTGGGCAATATTCGGTGCATTTAGGCAGCGGAGTGGTGCATCAGATCGGGAACTCTATGTTGTTCGTAGTGCCTGTACATTCCCAGCATCGGGGGCGGATGTTCCTGCCCTTTGTTGACGACGACCCTAAGACAGCGGAGATCCTGTCGAAGATTCTCCTCTTTGCGGAGGATACGAAGATAAAAGATCCGAATATTTTGGCGCAGATTCGGTAGATTGGTGACATTTTTTTGTAGCTGATATAAAAATTAGAGCGCTGTAGAATTTTACGTTGAATTTTGCAGCGCTATTTTATATAATATATTTTAGAAGATAAAGTTTGAAAAACATTTATTTGATGAAGGAGATTTGATTATGGCAAGTATTTTACCGGTCTCAGATTTGAGAAATTATAATGAGGTATTGAAAAAATGTCAGGTAGGTGAGCCTGTATTCCTTACAAAAAATGGAAGGGGGCGTTTTGTAGTAATTGATATTGCTGATTATGAGCACGAACAGGCTGAGAAAAAGCTTTTGATGAAGCTAAAGGAAGCGGAAGATGCTGTTAAGGATGATGAAGGATGGCTGAGTCTTGATGAAGTGAAAACTATGGTGGGAGAATAGTTTATGGTGAAATTGCGAATTAATCCATTCGTGGTTAATGATTTGAAAAGTATACGCAATTATATTGCTGAGGATAGTGAGGAATATGCGGCAAGGACAATTGAAAAGATTTACGACAGATTTGAGTATATTCAGACGTTCCCTGGTATCGGCGCACAGCTTTCAAAAAGAGTTCATTTTCAAACGGATTACAAGTATGTAGTTTGGGAGAATTATGTGATCATATATAAGGCAGGAGAAGAGTATGTAGAAATTTACCGGGTTTTAAATCGTTATCAGGATATTGGGAAAATTTTTGATTAACGTTAAATCTGCAAATCGAATTGAGAAATTCTATCTTTTTTATTTATAAAAGTAATGCTATAATGGAAATACGCTGATTTTGTAATTAGCTGTCTAAATACGGCGTTTTCGTATACATTGATGGACGAAGTCCACCCGCCCTGTAGAGGCATGTATTACGGGATGCCCTGCGGGTATAAATTATAAAATTAAGGATAAGAGAGGTACAACTGTGGCGGAATTAACACCGATGATGCAGCAATATATGGAGACGAAGAAGGAGTATCCGGACTGCATTTTGTTCTATAGACTGGGAGATTTTTACGAGATGTTCTTTGACGATGCCCTGACAGCGTCGCGGGAGCTTGAGATTACGCTGACCGGAAAGAATTGTGGGCTTGAGGAACGCGCACCGATGTGCGGCGTTCCTTTCCATGCTGTGGACGGTTATCTGAACCGCCTTGTCTCTAAGGGGTATAAGGTGGCGATCTGTGAGCAGATGGAGGATGCGGCAAGCGCGAAGGGCTTAGTGAAGCGGGATGTGGTCCGTATCGTGACGCCGGGGACGAATCTGGATGTGCAGGCGTTGGATGAGACGAAGAACAATTATATTATGTGCGTGGTCTATATTGCAGATCGTTTTGGACTGTCTGTGGCGGATGTGACGACGGGGGAATATATGGTCACAGAGATTTCGGAGTCGGAGAAGCTGTTTGACGAGATTTATAAGTTCATGCCGTCGGAGCTGGTCTGCAACGAGGCTTTCTACATGAGCGGCATGGATCTGGAATTGTTGAAGGAAAAGCTTGGTATTACGGTGTATTCTCTGGATGCATGGTATTTTGACGATTCTATCTGCCAGCGGACGCTTTTGGACCATTTTCATGTAAATGGCCTCGATGGACTTGGCCTTGGGGATTTTGACTGCGGCGTGATTGCGGCGGGGGCGCTGCTTAAATACCTAATCGAGACGCAGAAGCGGGATTTGTCCCACATCACGAAGCTTTCGGTCTATGCCACAGGGAAATATATGCTGCTTGACAGCTCTACCCGCCGGAATTTAGAGCTGTGCGAGACGCTCAGGGAGAAGCAGAAAAGAGGGTCTCTGCTCTGGGTGCTGGATAAGACCAAGACTGCCATGGGGGCAAGGGCGCTGCGCAAGCATATTGAGCAGCCCTTAATCGACCGGGCGGAAATCGAGCGGCGTCTGGATGCTGTGGAGGAACTCAAGGACAATGCGATTTCCAGAGAGGAGATCCGGGAGTATCTTTCTTCTATCTATGATCTGGAGCGTCTGGTATGCAGGATTACGTATCAGTCTGCGAATCCCAGGGATTTGATTGCCTTTGAGCATTCTCTTGCCATGCTGCCCCATATTAAGTATCTTTTACGGGAGATGAAGGCTCCGCTGCTTGTGGAGCTGTATGAGAGCCTGGATACGCTTGAAGATCTCTGTGGGCTGGTGAAGTCTGCCATTTTGGATGAACCTCCTATTGCCATGCGGGAAGGGGGAATTATCCGGGAAGGATATGACAAGGAAGTGGACAGGCTGCGCCTGGCGAAGTCAGACGGGAAGGAATGGCTTGCGAAACTTGAGGCGGATGAACGGGAGAAAACGGGAATCAAGAACCTGAAGATCCGGTTCAATAAAGTGTTCGGGTATTATCTGGAAGTGACCAATTCCTTCAAGAATCTGGTGCCGGATTATTATACCCGTAAGCAGACGCTTGCGAATGCGGAGCGTTTTATTATTCCGGAGCTGAAAGAATTGGAGGATACAATTCTTGGCGCGGAGGATAAGCTGTATGCGTTGGAATATCAGTTGTTCTGTGAGGTGCGTGATCAGATTGGCGCGCAGATATTAAGGATTCAGTCAAGCGCTAAGGCTGTGGCGCAATTGGATGCGTTTTCTTCTTTTGCTTTGGTGGCAGAGCGGAATCAATATGTGCGCCCCAGGATAAATGAGAAGGGGGTCATTGACATTAAGGATGGGCGGCATCCTGTGGTGGAGCGGATGATTCCCAATGATATGTTCATTGCCAATGATACGTTCCTGAATGACAAAAAGAACCGGATTTCTGTGATTACAGGTCCGAATATGGCGGGAAAATCTACATATATGCGGCAGACTGCCCTGATTGTGCTGATGGCGCAGATTGGCTCTTTTGTTCCGGCTTCCAGTGCGGATATCGGCCTGGTAGACCGGATTTTTACCAGAGTCGGCGCGTCGGACGATCTGGCCAGCGGGCAGAGTACGTTCATGGTGGAGATGACGGAGGTGGCGAATATCCTGCGGAATGCCACCAGCCGCAGCCTTCTGATTCTGGATGAAATCGGGCGTGGAACCAGTACTTTTGACGGGCTGAGCATCGCGTGGGCCGTCATTGAGCATATTAGCAACAGTAAGCTTCTGGGAGCCAAGACATTGTTTGCCACCCATTACCATGAGCTGACGGAGCTTGAGGGAAAGATCCATAATGTAAATAATTACTGTATCGCCGTGAAGGAGAAGGGGGACGATATCATTTTCCTGCGCAAGATTGTGAAGGGTGGTGCGGATAAGAGTTATGGAATTCAGGTTGCCAGGCTTGCGGGGGTGCCGGAGTCTGTAATTGCGCGGGCAAAGGAGATCGTGGAGGAGCTGGTGCAGGCGGATATTACGGATCGGATCAAGGATATTGCGTCCCATGGGAGTGAGCAGCCGGCCGCAAAGCCTAAGCATTATGACGAGGTGGATCTGGCGCAGATGTCCTTGTTCGATACGGTGAGGGATGACGATGTGATTGAGGAGCTAAAGGGGCTGGATCTTGGGAACCTGACGCCGATAGATGCGTTGAATACATTGTATCAGATTCAAAATAAGCTGAAGAACCGATGGGGATAGAGTAGGAGTAAGATACAGGTTTTGGATACGGTTACGATTGATAAGATTGCGGCGGGAGAGGTGATTGAGCGTCCTGCGTCTGTGGTTAAGGAGTTGGTGGAGAATGCCATTGACGCCGGGGCCACTGCGATTGTCGTGGAGATTCAGGATGGCGGGATATCGCTTATCCGGATTGCCGATAATGGGTGCGGGATGGAACGTAAGGAGGTTCCCAATGCGTTTTTGCGCCATTCCACCAGTAAGATTCGTTCTGTGGATGATTTGGTTCATATTGGAACGCTGGGATTCCGGGGGGAGGCGCTGTCCAGTATTGCGGCGGTCGCCCAGGTGGAGCTGCTGACGAAGACGAAGGAGCAGACCTTTGGGACAAGATACCGGATTCATGGCGGTATGGAGGTAGATATTGAGGATACGGGGGCGCGGGACGGAACTACGTTTCTGATTCGTCAGTTGTTCTATAATGTTCCGGCCAGACGGAAGTTTTTGAAGACGCCTATGACGGAGGCGAGCCATGTGGGGGATTTGATGACAAGGCTTGCCCTTTCCCATCCGGAAATATCCTTTCAGTTTATCAATAACGGGCAGTCGAAGCTGCACAGCTCGGGGAATGGAAGCCTTAAGGATGTGATTTACCATGTCTATGGGCGGGATATTGCTTCTAATCTGCTTCGGGCCAAGTGGGATGCGCCTGGGATGCGGATTTCGGGTTTCCTTGGAAAACCCATTGTTTCAAGGGGAAACCGGAATTTTGAGAATTATTTTATCAATGGGCGGTATGTGAAGAATCAGATTGTGTCGAAGGCGATTGAGGATGCTTATAAGGATTTTTCCATGCAGCATAAGTATCCCTTCGTGGCGCTTCTTATGGAGATTGACGGTGAAGGCGTGGATGTGAATGTGCATCCGGCGAAGATGGAGATCCGTTTCCATAACCAGCAGGAGGTCTACAACCGGGTGTTTGAGGCGGTAAGCCAGGGCCTGCATGGGGAGGAGCTGATTCCCCATGTAGAGCTGGACGCGCCGAGAGAGAATCTTAGGAAGGAGTCTGGGGATAATAGGAAGTATGGCGGGAATCCGGACAGAAAGAAAGTTGGAGGGATTGCTGGCGGCAGCCAGAAAGTCGAGAGAAATCTGCATATCGGTAAGGAAAATGAAAAACTTCCTTTTCAGGAACTAGAACATATGCCGAATCCGAAAATATCTCCGGTTTCGGAAGCAGGAGGGTTCTCAGGTAAAAAAATCGGTGTTGATATTGATTTGAAACCAGAAAAATCGGTAAGCCCCGTTTTGCCGCCCCAGTCTGAACGGAATCTGGATTATTTTATGGAGAAAATGCGGAAGCGTGTAGAAGCTTACCATAGCCAGCGTTCGTCGGCTGAGGTGACGGACCGAAGCGGGGTTTTTCAACCAGAGATTCAGTCTGGACGTATCCGCGAAACTGTGGAATATGCGAAGAATTTGAACGGGACGCGGCAGGGTTTACCAGCAGAGTGTCTGGCCAAAACTGCCGAAGATGCTGCAAAAAACCTGGGACAGACGCCGGATGAGCCAAGGCAGTTGGATTTATTTGAAGAGAGGCTTCTGACAAGGGAAGCCAAGGATGAATATCATTTGATTGGGCAGGTCTTCGAGACCTATTGGCTGGTGGAATTCCATGAGAATCTCTATATTATTGACCAGCATGCCGCCCATGAGCGCATCTTGTATGAAAGAACCCTTAGGAGTATGCGGACGCGGGAATTTACTTCCCAAATGATTACGCCGCCCATTGTCCTGGATTTGAGTATGCAGGAGGCGGATTTGCTGAACCGGTATATGGAGCAGTTTACCAGAATCGGATTCGAGTTCGAGGAATTTGGACAGGAGTCCTTTGTCGTCCGGGCAGTTCCGGATAATCTGTTCAGTATTGCGAAGAAGGAGCTGCTTTTGCAGATGCTTGACAGCCTGTCGGATGAGGTGAACCGGAATCTGTCGCCGGAGCTGATTGACGAGAAGGTGGCGTCCATGTCTTGTAAGGCGGCTGTGAAGGGGAATATGAGATTGTCGGCTGCGGAGGTGGATGCGTTGATTGGCGAGCTTCTAAAGCTTGAGAATCCTTACCACTGTCCCCACGGAAGGCCGACGATTATTGCCATGAGCCGGCGGGAGCTGGAGAAAAAGTTTAAAAGGATTGTGTAAATATGAAGAAACCATTAGTAGTCCTGACCGGGCCTACGGCTGTCGGGAAGACAGACGCATCGATTGGGCTTGCCAAGGCGCTTGGGGGGGAGATTATTTCTGCGGATTCTATGCAGGTCTATCAATATATGGACATTGGGTCTGCCAAGATACGACCAAAGGAGATGGAAGGAATTCCTCATTTCCTGGTGGATGAGTTAAAGCCCTGGGAGGAATTCCATGTGGTGCGTTTTCAGCAGATGGCGAAGGCGGCGATGGAGGGGATTTATGCCCGGGGGCATATCCCGATTGTGGTTGGCGGGACAGGATTTTATATTCAGGCTTTGCTCTATGATATTGATTTTTCGGAAAATGACGGGGATGATTCCTATCGCCGCGAGCTTGAGCAGATTGCAGGCAGGCAGGGGAAAACGGCGCTCCATGAACGGCTTAGGGCGGTGGACCCGGCTTCGGCTTTGCAGATTCATGAGAATAATGTGAAACGGGTCATCCGGGCCCTTGAGTTCTACCACCAGACGGGGCAGCGGATTTCGGAGCATAATGAGCGGGAGCGGCAGAAGGAGTCTCCTTACCGATTCGTTTATTTTGTGCTGAATGACGACCGGACCCGGTTGTATGAGCGGATTGACAGGCGGGTGGACCGGATGTTAGAAGACGGGCTTGTGGATGAGGTGGCGGCTCTGCGGGATATGGGCTGTAAGCGGGATATGGTGTCTATGCAGGGACTTGGGTATAAGGAGATATTTGCTTATCTGGACGGGGAGCTAAGCCTTGAGGAGGCCATTTACAGGCTGAAGCGGGATACGAGACATTTTGCTAAGAGGCAGATTACCTGGTTCAAGAGGGAGAGGGAGGTAATCTGGATCAATAAGGATGAATATGGTTATGATGAGGATAGAATCTTATGTGATATGATAAGATATGTAAGGGGCGAACTGGGTTGAGAAAATTATTTCGGAGTAAGTTTATTAAGAAAATGAATACTTTGCTGATGGTCTATGCCCGTTCCCAGAATGCGGAGGCTACGTACCGGGAGTTGATGGCGTTAGAGCCTTTGATTCGGGATAAGGGGGAGGAGGCTTTGTTTGAGCTGAACCGGGCGTCGCTGCTTTATGATATGAAGAAGTATAAGGAGGCGGCGGAGGTAATTATGCAGATTCAGCCGTTGAATCCTGTGTTTGATGCGAAGTGCGCGGTTGTGAGGACGAAGATTTTGGACTCGTGGCTGTAACCAGAAGAATAAGGAAGAGGGGAATGGGATTTATGGCAAAAGAAGATAATTATGATTTTGATATCATTTCATTATATAAGGAATTAGGGATTCGCAGAGAGGTGCTGGATTTTGGCAGAGAGGTAGAAGCAGGGCTTGCCAGGCGGTTTGCTGCGATTGACGATGTGGCGGAGTATAACCAGCTCAAGGTGATTCACGCCATGCAGAAGAACCAGGTCAGCGAGGGGTGTTTCCATTATGCCAGCGGGTATGGCTATAATGACGTGGGACGGGATACGCTGGAAGAGGTTTATGCTTCTGTGTTCCATACAGAAAGTGCGTTGGTGCGCCCGCAGATTACTTGCGGCACCCATGCGCTGGCGCTGGCGCTTGGCGCGAATTTAAGGCCAGGCGATGAGCTTTTGTCGCCTGTGGGAAAGCCATATGATACGCTTGAGGAGGTTATCG
>CATLIP010000108.1 GCA_949957035.1 uncultured Lachnospiraceae bacterium | reverse complement strand
AATCGGGAAGCGCGACACATCGCGCTTTCCGTGATCCATCACCGCATGAACGTCCGGCGGAAACACTGACTGGGTATTCTCATTCACGGGAACCGCCGGGTTCGCCCACCACAGGAAGGTCTGGGGAGTATCCGTATTGTTGAATAACTGCCCCTTGATTTCGATGTAGGCTTTGTCCGGATAAAGGGTAAATGTCGCCATGCCCTTGGTTCCATACATTTTGTCGATTTCGCTGACATATACGGCTGCGGATCCGTCCTCATTCTTTTGATAAGTAAAATCTACGGGCGAATAGGTGCTGGGGCGGTGGTGCTGAGGCCAGTTGAACTCAATACCTCCGGAAATCCATGGTCCGGTTAAGCCTACCAGCGCCGGTTTAATCACATGGTTATAATAGACAAAATCATACCCGTTGGTCTTGTCATAGGCCCGTTGGATTCTTCCGCCCAGCTCTGGAAGAATCATAACCTTGAGGTATTCATTTTCAAGAAAGACCGCATGATAGCTGACCTCCTCCTTCTCATCAGAAATTTTTTCAGTTACCGGAAGGGGGTAAACCCGCCCTGAGCTTCCCTGATATGCCCGATTTTCAATGAAAAGAGGACATTTTTCGGGTTCTGCCGCTTTGTAGGTCGGGAGTACGACAGATTCTTCCCATACTTTGGTGGATGGATTAGTTCTCATTCTATTTCACTCCTTGTATCTCTTTGTTACGTCTAATTTAACACAAGAAAATAGAAACCGGAATAACATATCTTTACTATTGATGGACTATATTCCATATGTTATGATGAAAAAAAGCGGAAAGGGGCGTTGAAGAAACCAATGAATATAGAAGGAAATATATTGGAACATGGCTGGGATACAAGAAAGCAGGACGGCTTTAAGGATGAACAATATTTTGTCATTCCAACAGAATCCTTTGAGAGTTATGCGAAGCACCCCTTAGTGCGCGCCTTATATTTGACGGATATCGGCTTTTTCCCAAAGGCCCGGCATCACTATCGGGAGCGTGAGGAGGGAGCCAATGAATATATTCTGCTCTATTGTGTGGAGGGGGAAGGGTATATCCGGGTAGAGAACCGGCAGTATTGCCTTCGTGAGCAGGAAGTATTCTGTATCCCCCGCAATCAGCGGCACAAATATTATGCAAGCGAAGAGAAACCATGGAGTATATTCTGGGTTCATTTCAAAGGAGAGAATACGGTGTATTATCCGTTGGAAGAGTGTCAGGCGGTGCGGCTTGGCTCAAAACACGCCGAGAACAGGATTATCACCCTGTTCGACGTGCTGTTTCGAGTGTTGGAGTGCAACTATACATTAGGGAATTTTATCTATATTTCCCAGGTGTTGTCCCTGATTCTCGGAGAAATCTATTTTCGTGAAAAGGCGGATGAGGCAAGCAAGCAGAATCGGCATATTACGGCAACCGTGAGATATATGTACAAGCATTTAGACGAGAATCTGAGTCTTCAGGATTTATCAAGAGAGCTTGAACTGTCTAAGAGTTATCTCAATGCAGTGTTTAAGAAGTACGCCAACCGCGCTCCCATTGATTTTTTTATTAATCTGAAGATGCAGGAGGCGTGTAAGCTGTTGAAATCTACGGATATGTACATCTTAGAAATTGCTCAGAGCCTTGGATATGACGACCCTTACTATTTTTCCAGAATATTCAAGAAAATGATTGGAGTTTCGCCCCGGGAATACCGCAACGGCGTCTATATTCAAAAACAGTAATATAATCCATCAATTAGGATGATAGGGTATTCAGGCCCGGCAGAAAAAACGCTAATATAAGAGATAGTTACAAGACGATGGAGGTAGAAGATATGAAGTATGAGATTCCAAAGAAGATGACAGGGATGAAATTGCCGGGCGGCGCTAAGGTAGAACGGGTAGAGCAGGAGGTGCCGAAGCCGGGATATGGGCAGGTTTTGCTTAAGATGAAGGCGGCCAGCCTTTGCGGCAGCGACCTTAAGTACATTTATTATGAACATACGGACAAGACCGGCGGCGCCCGTTATGATAACGTGATTGCAGGGCATGAGCCAAGCGGTCAGGTGGTCATGACAGGAGAAGGTGTGTGCGATTTCAAGGAGGGCGACCGGGTAGTCGTCTACCATATTCAGGGGTGCGGGTATTGTGATGAGTGTAAGAAAGGGTTCTTTATCAATTGTCAGCAGCCTGAAAGACGGGCATATGGGTGGCAGAGAGACGGCGCGCTGGCAGAGTACATGGTAGCAGACGTGTCAACCTGTATTCATTTGCCGGACTTCCTCACCTACGAGGATGGGGCTATGATTGCCTGTGGTTTCGGGACTGCCTATCAGGGGCTTTTAAGAGCCAATGTATCCGGACGTGACAGAGTATTGGTGATGGGGTTAGGTCCGGTAGGGCAGGCGGCCTGCATTCTTGCGAAGGCTATGGGCGCCCAGGTTATCGGAGTGGATCTTGCGCAGGAGAGGCTTAATATGGCCAAGAATGTCGGGGCAGACAAGGTGTTTCTTGGGGACGACGGCGTGGTGAAGAATGTGATGGAGTATATAGGCGGCAAGGGTGTGGAGGTTGCCGTTGACTGCTCCGGCAGCAGTGTTGGACGCCACAGGTGCTTAGAGGCAGCGAGAATGTGGGGCCAGGTGGTCTTCTTAGGCGAGCAGGGCACCGTCACCTTTGAGCCAAGTCCTTTGCTGCTGCATAAGAATCTGACGCTTCATGGGTCATGGGTGACGTCTGTGGGCAACATGGAGCAGCTTGTGGAGTTTTTGGACCGTAAGAAGATTCATCCAAGCCAGATTATCACACATCGGTTTCCTTTAGAGGAGACAGAGGAGGCATACCGTGTGTTTGCAACCGGTAAGACGGGTAAAGTGTGCGTGAATATGGAGTAAGAAAGATGAGTGAGAAGGATAACAGAGCAAGACTTAAGGCATGGCTTGAGGGAACCTCCTATGACGGAGTTATTCTGGGGCGCCGTGATAATTTCAAGTGGCTTACCCAGGAGAATGAAAATGCAGTTGTGAGCAATACAGAGGTTGGAATGGCGTATCTGATTATGGAGCGTAACGGAGAGCTTAAGCTAATCGCGGACAGCAGCGACTCCTTCCGCATGGAGAGAGAGCAGAATGTACTGGGGGCAGAATCGGTTCTTGTACCATGGTATGAGACTGTGGAGCGTTTTCTTATGTCCTATTGTGAGGGAAAGCATTATGCGTCGGATACGGGAGCGGCTCATACTTGCTGCGTACAGGATGAATTAGTTGGGATCAGGCTTCTGCTGAATGAAACAGAGGTAAAACGCTATCGGGAGATCGGCAGGGAATGTGCGGGGATTGTAGAAAGGCTCGCTAAGGAGACAAGACCGGGACAGACGGAGAAGGAAGTGGCGGCGAAGCTTAAAGTCCGCTGTATCGAAAGAGGGATTAGTCCGGATTGCGTGCTGGTGGGAAGCGACGAGCGAATATTGGATTACAGGCATCCGGTTCCCTCTGATAAAGTAATCAGAGACAGTCTCATGGTTGTGCTTGGAGGGGAAAAGTATGGACTTAATATCAGCATGACCAGAATGGTGTATTATAAGGATACGCCTGAAGAGATACGAAACCGGATGGAGAAGACCCAGTACATTTTCGCCTGCATGCAGAATATGATGCGTGACGGGATGGAATACCGGGAATACTGGGAGCTGCTTAAGAAACAATATAAGGAAGCAGGATACCCTGAGGAATGGAAGTATCATCATCAGGGCGGTCCTACGGGATACGGGTGCCGGGAGATGATTGTGAAACCGCAGGATACAGGAGTTATCCGGGAAGGCGTGGCGTACGCATGGAATCCAACCATTTGCGGAACCAAATGCGAAGAGACCACCTACTTAAAAGACGGCCGGACGGAGATATTTACAAAGACTGAGGAATGGCCCCGCAGAATGGTTAAGACAGCTTACGGCGAGCAAAGTGTCGCGGAGATATTGGAATTATAGTTAATGAAAGTAAAAAAACTGCCATGGTGATTGGCAGTTTTTTTGTACTGTTTTGTACTTGATTTGTGCGTTTTTCATAAAAAGTATTGAACTTTTGAGGTATATGTGATAACATAAGCATAATTCATAAATTACTTAATTAAACCAATTAACAAAGCGGGAAGGAAGAGTGATGAGACGGGGAACCAATAGCCTGGAAGTAAAAAAACTGAATAGGAATCGGGTATTTCGGTATGTGAACGGCAGAAGTGAGACGAGTATGCCGGATATATCAGCGGCCCTTGATATCAGTGGTCCGACAGTTCTGACGATTGTCAATGAATTAAAAAGTGTTGGAGTTGTAGAAGAAGTAGGGGCGCTTAAGTCGACCGGAGGAAGAAAGGCAAAGGCGATTGCAAGCGTTAAGGAAGCAAGGTACGCGGTTGGAATGGATATCACAGGGAATCATGTGGGGTTTGCTTATACGGACCTTGGCATGAAGGTGTTAGCGCATGAGCGGATTCGCAAGCCTTTTTACAATAAAGAGCAATACTTTCAAGAGATTGGAGAGCTGCTTAAGGAATTTATCGCAAGAAACCACATTCCAGAGGGGCAGATTGAGGGTGTTGGGATAGCGCTCCCGGGAATTGTTGACAGGAATAAGAATATGCTTACTCACTCCCATGTCTTAGGGCTTCATGAGACGTCCAAAGAAAGGTGGACGCAGTATATACCATATCCCTGTGAATTGCTGAACGACGCCAATGCAGCCGCCATTACAGAGGACGTATGCTGTGTGAGGCCGGAGAGCAATATGGTCTACCTGTCACTGAGTAATTCTGTGGGGGGCGCGATTATCTTTGCGGATGAGATGAAGAGTAACATGGGGATTCGGATTCTCAATGATGAAATGACCATGTATATGGGGAATAACTGGCGCAGCGGTGAATTTGGACATATGGTGATTCATCCGGAGGGAAGAACCTGTTATTGCGGTAAAAAGGGATGTCTGGACGCCTACTGTTCTGCTATGAATCTGGCAGACTTGGAGGATGGGAATCTGAGGGCATTTTTTGAGAAGCTAGAGTCTGGAGATGAGAAGTATGGGCGTATTTGGGACGAGTACATAGAAGATCTTGCTATTGCGGTTGATAATCTGCGGATGTGCTTTGACTGTGAGGTGGTGCTTGGCGGTTATGTGGGTAATTATATGGAGCCATATATAGGACGGCTCAAAGAGCTTGTTTCCGGGAAGAATATCTTTGATAAAAACGGCGAGTATCTGCGGGTATGCCAGTATCGGGAGGAATCGTCGGCATACGGCGCGGCATTATACCAGATAGAAAATTATATATCTAAAATATAAGGAGGATTTAACAAGATGGAAGGAACAATGAAAGTAGCAGTAATGAATGGGATTGGCAAGATGGGATACACTGAGAGGTCGATTCCGGTACCAAAGGACAATGAAGTGCTGGTAAAGCTTGAGTATGTAGGTATCTGCGGAAGCGACATGCATTATTACGAGCTTGGAAGGATTGGAGATTATGTGGTAGAACCGCCCTTTGTATTGGGACATGAGCCGGGCGGAGTTGTGGTAGAGACAGGCAAGGATGTGACACATCTGAAGGTGGGCGACAGAGTTGCCTTAGAGCCGGGAAAGACCTGTGGTAAATGTAAGTTCTGCCGTGAAGGAAAATACAATCTATGTCCGGATGTTGTATTCTTTGCAACGCCGCCGGTAGACGGTGTGTTCCAGGAATATGTAGCGCACGAGGCTGACCTTTGCTTCAAATTGCCGGAGAATGTAAGCACCTTAGAGGGCGCTTTGATTGAGCCGCTTGCAGTAGGTTTCCACGCGGCGAAACAGGGCGGCGCGCAGGCCGGTCAGACGGCAGTAGTGTTTGGCGCAGGCTGTATCGGTCTTGTGTCCATGATGGCATTGAAGGCTTGCGGCGTCTCTAAGGTTTATGTCGTTGATATCATGGAGAAGCGTTTGGAGAAGGCTTTGGAGCTTGGCGCAGACGGAGTGATTAACGGCAAGGAAGTAGATGTATTAGAGAAGTCGAAGGAGCTGACCGGCGGCGAGGGATTTGATCTTGCAATCGAGACTGCGGGAACAGAGATTACCACCAATCAGGCGATTCAGGTTGTGCGTAAGGGCTCGAACATTGTGCTGGTAGGCTATGGAAAGACGGGTATGATGAATATGATGATGAGTCTTGCATTGGATAAAGAGATTACCTTTAAGACCGTATTCCGTTACCGTCATATCTATCCCATGGCGATTGATGCGGTGGAACAGGGGAAAGTGAATCTGAAGGGAATCGCTACTCATATCTTTGACTTTGACGATATTCAGACCGCTATGGACCGCAGCGTCAATGAGAAGGCTGAGATTGTGAAGGCAGTAGTGAAGATTGCGAAGTAGGGCTGTTTTGTATTAGTGTCCCGGGGGACTGCCGGGAAATATTCTATACATACCATATACGGCTGTGATACCGATGGATACATGGCTTTATATGGTATGTGTAGGCATTTTGCGGCAGCTTTTTGGTGAAAAAATGATTGAAAAAGGCGATTGCATATGATAGTATTAATGTAGGCTAATTGGTATTTAATTATAATACCAATTAGCGTGTGTTAAACTCATGAAGAGTTAGTGTCTTTAAAATGGTATCATATTGAAATACCATTTATCGTGGAGCATGTGGGAGGTCTGAGAGAATGAAGAGAAAGCTATTTCAAAAGGGCTTTAACTCTTCTCAGGACGGTAGAGGAAACCGAATGGTTTTGCATCTGCAGGGATGCAATATGAGCTGTCCGTGGTGCTCGACTCCGGAGGGAATGTCTTTGGAAGGTACAATTCTTACGCAGAAGGAATGGTTAGAAGAGAGCTGCTGTCCTCATGGAGCCGTAAAGGAGGGATGGCTTGACCGCCGGATGTGCCAGACATGCGTGACCAGGGAGTGTATTCATCAACGCAGGCAGAAGGGAATCAGTCTGTCTTGCAAGGAATACGAGGTAGAAGAGATTGTAAAAGAATGTAAGTCAGCCAGACTTATGTTTTTTGAAAATGGCGGCGTGACCTTGACCGGCGGGGAGATTAGTATGCAGTTTGAAGCGGTGAGGGAGCTGCTGCAAAGACTGGGGGAGGAGGGTATCCATCGGGCAATTGAATGTAACGGAAGTCATCCGAAGACGGAGGAATTGATGCCCCTTGTAGACCAGTGGATTATGGACGTCAAGCATTATGATGATAAAAAGCACAGAGAATGGATTGGCGTATCCAACCAGTGGACCATAAAAAACTTAGAGAAGGTAACCCGCGTCCATCCTGATGTTTTAATCCGAGTACCGTTGATTCCCGGTTTCAATGACAGCAGGGAGGATGCAAAAGGATTTGCAGAGCTGTTCACAGAGAAGCTGCATGGAGAGCAAACCTATGTTGAGTTCCTGATTTACCATGAGTTCGGAAAGGGAAAATGGGAACAGTGCGGCATGGAATACCGGATGCAGGCCGCAAGGATTGAAGAGGGAACCAGAGAATATTTTGAACAGAAAATGAGAGAGTACGGCATAACCTGCACAAGAACATAAGGAGGAACGGATGATGAAGATTGAGGAGATTTATTCACCACAGGAGCTTACAGAACTGGCAAAATCACGTTTTCGCGAGGAGAGGGAGACAGACCATCTGGAAGGCTGGTTTTTGGCAAAAGAGATTGCAATGGAGTGCGATCGGAAGTTTAAAGAGGAGCCGGACAGTATTCGAATCGGAAAGACCCTTGTAGAGGTCATGAGGCAGATTCCGCTGTCTCTGGGAGATTATCATGTATTCGCGGGAACTCAGGATGATGCTTTTGCACGCTCCTATGCGCTCATTAACCCTGCCTTTCAGGTCAGTTCCTTTACCGGTTACTGCGACCCGGTGGCAGTATTTGGCGATATTGAACCCATCGGGGATATTACGGAGGAGAGAATTGCAAGGGTCAGGGATTATTATTCCGGGAATAGGTTTGCCGAAGAACTGATGAAAGCCTATGGGCCGGTGGAGAGATACACG
>CATLIP010000107.1 GCA_949957035.1 uncultured Lachnospiraceae bacterium | reverse complement strand
AGGAGCCTCCACAGCAAAATCAGCAGGTACGGTGTGTCTGTTCGATGATTCCCTCAAGAACAGGTATTGGGACGTAAGGCTTTACGGATTCGAGTCTTATCTCAAGATGGAAGCTGAGGAGAAGGGGTCCGCTGGTTTTGACAAGACCGGAACACTGGTTGTAGCTACCAACGAGGAAGTAGAGAAAGTCATTAAGACCGGTATCGCCCTTGCAAAGGCAGCAGGCTACACAGGCGAGTACATCACAGACAAAGACCGTATCAAAGAGATCTTGCCGGACATTTCCACGGACAACATTCTCGGTGCAGGTTACACGGCAGACGACGGGTACTTCGACGGAACCATGATTTCCAATACATATGCCAAGAAGTTCCAGAAGAACGGCGGCGTGGTAAAGACTGGTGTCAAGGTGACAGAGGTCGTAGTTGAGGACAAGAAGGTGAAGGGCCTGAAAACGGACGACGGACAGGAATATGAATTTGACGTAGTTGTTGACTGTACCGGGCCATGGAGCAAGTTTACGGGTGAGATGGTAGGCTTAGACGTACCGATCTGGCATACCAAGGCAGAAGCTTTCTTCTTATGCCCTCCGGGAAAGAAGCTTGACTACACCTTCCCTGTATTGAAATATCCAGAGTTCTACGGACTCAGGGCCGGCGACAACATCTTTATCTGTAAGTCACACTTATCCATGGATCTGAGCAACCCGATGCATGCGGGACAGTGGGATCCGGATAAATTGCCGGCGACAGGCGGAACAGACGATTACTTCATCGACTTCCTGCTTGACCAGTTAGAGGCAAAGGTTCCTGGAATCGTAGACAGCGGATTGGTATCCTCCTGGTTATCCTACCGTGCAGAGCCTAAGGATTTCTGGCCAATCTTAGGCGAGACCCCGGTAGAAGGCTACATGCTTTCCACAGGATACGGCGGAAACGGCGTGATCGAAGCTCCGGCTGCAACACGCGACCTTGCAAAATTAATCATGCGCGGCGAGAGTACGCCATTGCTGGAGAATTGGGCATTTAAGCGTCTTCTGTAGAAGAAAAACAGTGAGTGAATTCAGAAAACGATTCAGGAGGAAACCATGAATATAGCAGTTCTTATTAAACAGGTTCCGGTTTCAAACGATGTATCCGTAGATCCGGAGACTCATGCACTTGTGCGGGCGAGCTCAGAAGGTATGGTGAACCCGGCTGATTTGAATGCAATCGAGGAAGCCATGCTTCTGAAAGAGCAGACGGGCGGAAAGGTTGTGGTCTTCACCATGGGGCCGCCGGACGCCCAGAAGGCGTTAAGGGACGCCATGGCGCTTGGATGCGACGAGTCATGTCTGGTGACAGACAGAGCCGTTGCAGGCGGAGATACGGTTGCGACGGCAAAGGTATTGGCAGCGGCAATTAAGAAATATGGCGAGTTTGACCTGATTGTGGGAGGAGCGTTGTCGGCAGACGGCGCTACCGGACAGGTGGGCGCAATGGTTGCTGACTGTCTCGACATTCCCCATGTGGTAGAGGCGCAGGGAATGAAGTATGACGAGGCAGAGGCAGACAAGATTGTGGCTGTGAAGAAGTTCCATGACAAACGGCTGAGTATCAAGTGCGCACTTCCGGCAATGATTTCATTTAACTTCGGATGCAACGAACCTCGTCTTGCGACCCTTCGCACCAAACGTGCAGCGAAGAGTAAGCCCCTTGTGACATATACCAATGCGGATCTGGGGCTGCCTCTTGAGGAGGTCGGTATCGCAGGTTCCCCGACGGCAGTGGTGGATTCTTTCTCACCAGAGGCCGGAAGAAAGGCGACTATGCTGGAGGGAACACCGGCAGAGCTTGCAAAGAAGCTTTACGACCTGATTGAAGAGGAGAAAGGAAAGTAGACCAATGGCTAATGGAATTTGTGTTTATGCAGAAAGTTATAAGGGGAAATTGGAGCCGGTAGCTGCAGAACTGGTTTCAGCGGCTAAGGAGATTCAGAAGACCACCGGCGAGAAGGTTCAGGCAATCGTGCTGGCGGAAGAGACTGACGGCATTGTGGCTGACCTTGACAAGCTGGGCGTGGAGGAAATCTACGCTGTAAAGGCTGGGCGTGACTGTTCGCAGCAGGACGACGCCGTAAGCAAGGCGATTGCAGAAATGCTGAAAAAAATCGATCCGTCCAGCGTCTTGATTCCGGCGACTCCGGAGGGACGTTCCATCTTCTCACGGGTAGCCATGAAGTTAGGCTGCGGAATGACTGCAGACTGTACGGAGGTACTGGTAGGGACGAAGGAAGACGGTTCTTACTATATTAAGCAGAATAAGCCGTCCTTTGGAGAAAATGTTTTCGTAACAATTATCACGAGAGACGGATACTATCCGCAGATGATGACGATTCGTCCGGGCGTGTATGCGCCTTCGGAAGAAGCGGCAGGCGGACAGGCCAAAATCGAATATTTTGATGATATCAGGCTTACTGATTCCAAGATTGAGATTATTGAAGAGGCAGAGGCAGAGAACGAGACCGGAAGCATCCTTGGGGCCGAGGTTGTGGTAGTCGGCGGAAGAGGAGTCCTTGAAGATGATAATTTTGCCCTGCTTGAGAAATTTGCAGAAAAAGTTGGCGGAGCCATTGGCGGTACAAGGCCGATGGTAGATTCCGAGATGATTCCGTTCAATCATCAGATTGGACAGACGGGGCTTACCATCCGTCCTAAGATTTGTATCTCTTTTGGCGTATCGGGTGCGATCCAGCACACGGAGGGCATCAAGGATACGAAGCTGTTCGTGGCGGTCAATACGGATGAAAACGCAGCAATCTATGGTGTTGCTGATTATGGAATTACGGCTGACTTAAAGGATGTTCTGGAGAACTACTTGAAACTTTAGTGAAGGTTTTGGCTGGTTTGATATGACACGATAAGGGAGAGGGGATTGTCAGGCGAAAATGAAAGTGCCGTGACAATTCCCTTTTTTATTTTTATTAAATGTTTAACTGATATGTACAAGGCTCCATAGAATGCCGCAGAGGGTGTCGATGCCGGAGGAGTGTCCGACTGCTGAGAAGGAAGTCAGGATTTCATTCGGTGCAGGCAGTTCATATAGACTGACTATCGGAAGGCTGAACTGGCTTTTAAGGGCGCAGGAGAGGAAGGCGGCGCTGATATCGATGGTGTCGGACAGCTTTTTTTCCACCATGTCCTTTAGATGTTTTGTAAAGGGATGAGCTGTATTCCCGGAAAAGCAGCACCCGGCCAATACCCCGCACAGAAAATCGTCGCCGCTTGGAGTCAAGCCGCACCCTAATCCAAGCAGTCGGGCAAGCTCTGAAGCGGCTTCATGGTATCTGCCGGCAGGCAGAAGTTCGCTGCAGTGCGTGATGCAGTTCCTTGCGGTAAGAAGTATAAGGGATAAAGAATCGACGCTATTGTTGAACAAAAGTGAAAATCCGCCTGTCTCTGCTTGTGCTATCGCTTCCTGGATACTGGCAGAAAGAGCAGGGATTGTGCGGGCATCCAAGGTTTTTGAAAGTTTCAGGTCATAACGTTCTAGACCCTTGCATAGGAACAGGTGAGGGGCGCATTCTGCATTGGGATTGCTGATGAGAAGCCTGTCTTTTTGGAAATGGACGGTATCGCCGGGTTTCACGGACAGCAGTTCAAAGTTTTCGGCAGTAAGCCCTGAAATAAGGCTGATTGGGGACAGGGGCGAATGAGCCGTCTGTAAGGAAAGAATCTGCCTGCCGTCTGTAAGGTTGATGGTGCGGCGGTATACGGAATGGACGGTTCCCGTTGTGAGATGTTCCAGTATATTTTCTGCATAGTAAGATATTTGTTTGATTTGATATTCCATAGTTAGACTCCTTTGCGCGGCTTTGCGCCGTCATATGTCAAATTCTTTATTTTATATGGTATCAGAGAAAGAAAAAAAATACAATCATAAAGAATTAAAATCTGGTTTGTGATTTTAGTACATAATGATAATATAATAACAATACTATGTCGCAGAGATTGTGCATATTGTACAAAAACGATGGTAAATATTCTCTGTTTTGTGCTATTGTGATTTCAGTCATTTTGACTTAAAATAGTATACAGGTAGTTAAAATGTGGTTGACCGGAAAAATTTAGGAGGTATGTTATGTATGATTTAATGATTCGAAACGGCAGACTTGTTACACCAGACCGTATTTATGAGGCAGATATTGCAATACGTGACGGCAAGTACGCGGCGTTCCTGGCAAAAGGAACTGAGGCAGAGGCAAAAGAGACGATTGACGCAAAAGGGAACTATGTGTTCCCGGGTATCATCGATTGCCATGCGCATTTGAACGAGCCGGGATTTGAGTACAGAGAAGATTTTGAGACAGGTTCCCGTGCGGCGGCAGTTGCGGGATGTACGACCTTGATAGATATGCCGCTGAACAATGACCCATCTTTGATGAACAAGGAAATCTTCGACCTTAAAATGGGTAAGATTAGTAAGCATTCTGTTATTGATTATGCATTATGGGGAGGGCTTGTAGGTGATTATGATGACAAGCCGGATTCCGTAAAGAACAACATGAATGACTTGGTAGACCTGCATAACTGTGGTGTTGCGGCATTTAAAGGATTTACCTGCCCCAACGGAAATCTGTTCCCCACCGTTAACATGGGAAATGTGCGTAAAGCATTAGAGATTTTGAAACCATATAATGCACTCTGTGGATTCCACTGTGAAGAATACGGCCAGGTATTGGAGAGAGAAAAAGAAGCAAAGGCAAAAGAAGGCCAGACCAATGAGCAGAAGATTCGTGATTTCTTAGATTCTCACGATGTCTGGACAGAATATGTTGCGACGAAGAATGTTATTGACATGGCAAGGGCAACAGGCGGGCGTGTACATATCTGCCATGTGAGCCACCCATTGGTAGCTCAGGTTGTGAAGGACGCCATCCATGAAGGGCTTCCGATTACGGCAGAGACTTGCCCGCATTACCTTGGATTTACGGAGGATTTTGTGTTCGAGAAGGGCGCGCCGGCAAAATGTACGCCGCCAATGCGCAAGGCCGAGGATATGGAGAAGATGTGGGATTATGTGCTTGACGGAACATTGTCATGTGTGGGAAGCGACCATTCCCCGGCGGCTGACGAGGAAAAGGATAATGCCACGAAGGATATCTGGCATGCATGGGGCGGTCTGAATGCAATCCAGTTCTTCCTTCCGATGATGTTCGATATGGTAGTGAACAAGAAGGGATTAAGCCCGACGCTTATCGCAAAGGTGATGGATTATAATCCTGCTAAGATTTTTGGGTTGTATGGACGCAAAGGCGCCTTTGAACTGGGCTTTGACGGGGACATCGTAATTGTAGATCCCGAGAAGGCATGGAAGGTTGACCAGACGAAGCTTCTGACCAAGGGACATGTATCCTGCTTCGACGGACAGGAGGGCAAAGGCGCTCCTACCTGCACGATCATCCGCGGTAAAGTAGTTGCTGCCGACGGAATGTATAAAGATGAAGCGGTAGGATACGGAGAATATATTACACCGGTAAGATGATTTGACTGGTAAAATAAAAAAGGAGAGAGATCATGAGTGATGTAAATAGTGAAAAGAAACAGGCCAGTTCCATAGCTCCAATTCAGAAGGAAGACCGAATTATGAGCTGGGGCTCTAACACCATGCTGTGGCTTGGCGGATGTATTTCCATCGGTACATTGTCCATGGGTTCGGCCCAGCTTGAAAACGGACTTAACTTATTACAGTTATTCCTTGCCGTATTGATTGGTTCTACGATTTTGGTTATAGGTATTGCGTGTAACGACCAGTTTTCCTATGTGACAGGCGCGCCCTATGCGGTGCAGCTTAAGATGTCCTTTGGCACAAAGGGAAGTATTGTACCTGTATTCATAAGAGGTCTTCCGGCTATCGTATGGTATGGTTATCAGACTTGGCTCGGCGGTACGGCTATCAACAATATTTTCCGTGCATTTGGGCTGGATATTCAATATGGATATGTTATCTTTTTCATTTTGTTCCAACTGGTTCAGATATTCCTTTCTACAAAAGGATTCCAGGGCGCAAAATGGGTTGGCAATATAGGCGGAGTGGTGATTACGATTGCCATGCTGTATCTGTTATATCTTTGCCTGACAACACAGTGGGATGCGATTTCTGCAAATCTGCTGGGGATCGAAGGCACATGGGGGATGCCGTTTGTGGCGGCTATCATTGCATTCTTTGGTAACAGTACAACGGTTATGCTGAATGCCGGCGACTATTCCCGTGAAGTAAAAGATGGCTATTCAAGTACTGTGCGCGGGGTATCGTATTTCCTTGCTATGGTTCCGGCAACCGTACTTCTTGGTATGATTGGGGCTATGGCTTGTTCTGCAACTGGTGTTGCAAACCCGATTAATGCATTTTATGAGATGGTGGACAGTAAGCTTGTTCTTGTTGTAACGCTGTGCTTCATTATTATGGCCCAGTTATCAACAAACCTTGCGTCCAATGTCATCCCGCCTGCATATGCATTTATGGATGTATTTAAGATGAAGCATAAGACGGCAGTTGTCATCGTCGGTATTCTTGCGGTATGTACATGTCCATGGATTCTGACAAACGACAGTTCCGCAGCGGGGCTGGCGCTGTTTACCAAGATTTATACTGCATTCTTTGGACCAATCTTCGCGGTATTGATTACGGATTATTTTGTGCTTCACAGAAGAAAAATCGATGATTCATTATTAAAGGATCTGTACAATGAGGAAGGACAGCACAAGGGTGTAAACTGGGCGGCGATTATCGCCATTGCAGTGGGCGCTGTTATCGGCTTATTCAATGTTGATATTTCCTTCTTTACGGCTACGATTCCGACGGCTCTTATTTTCTACTTCTGTATGAAGTATATGCCGTCATGTGCGAACTTCAGAAAGGGTACGACACTGGATAAATAATGGACGAAAGAAAGTCAGTAGAGGAGTTTACGGCGGAACTTAGGGATATTGTAAGACTGGAAATGTCGCTTTGCAGACAGGAGAAGATTGCGAAATCATTTGCAGATTATCACTATATTCCCAAAGTACCGCCGCAGTACAGGAACAGGGCTTCACTGGCGATGATATCGCTTTCGGTTACCTGGGCGTTGTTTGATATATTTGCATTTTTTATGGGACATACGAAAGTTGCTGTGGTAACATCTATATTTACAGTTGCTTTGGTTATTTTCTTTATTGCATTACAGAGGCGGGGAATCAAGGCGAATCAAAAGCTTATGGCAGAGTATGAGGAATACTGTCATGTATATCATCTGGTGAAGCTTCTTGAGGAACCGAATCAACGTACGCGAAGGGCGCTTGAGAGTCTTTATGGAAGGAGCGCGGTCTATGAGAGATACCGGAATTTAAACGCTGTATGCGCAATCTGTGATTATCTTGAATCAGGCAGGGCATCGGATATTTACGGACCGGAGAGTGTCTATCGGCTGTATGACAAGGAGATGCAGAAAGGAAAAGTTTCTGATAAGAGCAGGGAGATTGGAAGTGGTCTCAGTTCGGCGGAGCAAATCCCCGGATACTGCCGGGATGTAGGGCAGCTTTTAGATGAAATTGAGCAAAGATATAACTAAGAATAGGAGGAAGAAAGTATGTATGATGTATTGGTGAAAAACGGCAGAATCGTCGCTGCAGATTCCATCATCGAAGGAAATGTTGCAATAAAGGACGGTAAGATTGCGGCAGTTCTGACGAAGGGCGACGAGCCGGAGGCGTCCAGAATCATTGATGCGGCAGGAAAATATGTGTTCCCGGGAGCAATCGATACCCATGCCCATCTGAACGATCCCGGCTTCGAGTGGCGTGAGGATTATGAACATGGTACGGCGGCAGCGGCCCTTGGCGGATATACCACAGTGATTGATATGCCGCTCCAGAATGACCCGTGTATGACGAATGCGAAGGCATTTGACTTTAAGGAGAATAAAGTTTCCCCCAACGCGTATGTTGACTACTGCTTCTGGGGTGGGCTTACAAGCTATAACTTTGGCGACTTGAAAGATTTGGATGAGAAAGGCTGTGTTTCCTTTAAGTCCTTCATCGGTCCGGTTTCACC
>CATLIP010000106.1 GCA_949957035.1 uncultured Lachnospiraceae bacterium | reverse complement strand
GCAGGCGGCAAACGGCTGCGTCCAATGTTGATGCAGGAGACCTTCCGTCTGTATAACGGTACGGCGAAGTCGCTTCGTCCCTTTATGGCTGCCATTGAGATGGTACATACCTACTCCCTGGTGCATGATGATTTGCCGGCTATGGACAATGATGAATACCGGCGGGGACGAAAGACCACGCACGTTGTCTACGGGGAGGATATAGGGATTCTTACAGGAGACGCCCTGCTTAATTATGCATTCGAGACTGCTTTTAAGGCGTTTGTCACCGACCCGGAGGACAGCCTCGCCATTGGGAGGGCGCTGACGGTTCTTGGGGATAAAGCAGGAATTTACGGAATGATTGGCGGCCAGGTCATCGACGTAAAAGAGACGGGCCATGGAGTATCCCGAGAAGTTTTGGATACCATTTACCAGCTTAAGACGGCGGCGCTTATCGAGGCGTCCATGATGATTGGAGCAATCCTTGGGGGCGCTTCTGAGGAAGAGGTCCGTAAGGTCGAGAAGATTGCCGGGTATGTGGGAGTCGCATTTCAGATTCAGGATGATATTCTGGATGTGACCAGTACCAGAGAGGTGTTGGGAAAACCCACCCACAGCGACGAGAAGAATGAGAAGACAACATATGTTACCCTGATGGGGATTAAAGAGGCGGAAAGGGAAGTGGAGAGGCTGTCCAAGGAGGCAATCTGCCTGCTCCATGAGCTGTCGGGAGAGAATGTATTTCTGGAGCATCTGTTACTCCAACTGATTCACAGGGACAGATAGAGAGGGGACGGACTATGTTAGAGAGGATACAGAAGGAAAACGATATCAAGACCTTAATGCCAGACGAGTTAGAAATCCTTGCGGAGGAGATACGGGAGTTTCTGATTGAGAAAATCAGCAAGAGCGGAGGGCATCTTGCATCGAATCTGGGTGTCGTGGAACTTACGATGGCTATGCACTTGGTTTTTGACCTTCCCAAGGATAAGATTATCTGGGATGTGGGACATCAGTCCTATACTCATAAACTTCTGACAGGGAGGAAGGAGGGCTTTGATGAACTGCGTAAATACGGCGGCATGAGCGGTTTCCCGAAGAGAAAAGAGAGCGCCTGCGACGCCTTTGATACAGGCCACAGCTCTACCTCTATCTCGGCAGGGCTTGGCTATGTTCGGGCAAGAGATTTAAGAGGCGAGGATTATCGGGTGGTTTCCGTAATCGGGGATGGCTCCCTGACCGGAGGAATGGCTTACGAGGCCCTTAATAATGCCTCCACTCTCGATACGAATTTTATTATTGTGCTCAACGATAACAACATGTCCATTTCCGAAAATGTAGGGGGAATGTCCAAGTATTTGGCGGGGCTTCGTACTGCGGATTTTTATAATGGTTTAAAGAAAGGGGTTACGACCGCCCTGCACAAGGTTCCGGTGGTTGGAGATTCCATGATTCAGAAGATGCGTAAGACCAAGAGCAGCATCAAGCAGCTTGTCGTGCCGGGGATGTTCTTTGAGGATATGGGAATTACGTATTTGGGACCGATTCCGGGTCATAATATTCCCATGCTGTGCCGGGCTCTTCGGGAGGCGCGCAGGATGGACGAGCCGGTATTGCTTCATGTCATTACGGAGAAGGGCAAGGGATATGAACCGGCGGAAAAGCATCCGGACAAGTTCCATGGTATCGGGCCGTTTCAGATTGAGACGGGAGAGCCGGAGACGGTCAAGAAGAAGGACAGCTATACCGATGTATTTGGCAAGGTTCTCTGTGATGAGGCAAGGAACCGCCCGGAAATTGTGGCGATTACAGCGGCTATGGCAGACGGGACAGGGCTTTCCAGATTCCGCAGGCTGTACCCTAAGCGGTTCTTTGACGTGGGGATTGCGGAGGCACATGGAGTTACCTTTGCGGCAGGACTTGCGGCAGGAGGGGTTCATCCGGTGTTTGCCGTCTACTCGTCATTTTTGCAGCGGGCCTATGACCAGATGATTCATGATGTAGCTTTACAGAATCTTCCGGTGGTGTTGGCGGTAGACCGGGCAGGTCTTGTTGGAAGCGATGGGGAGACTCATCAAGGTATTTTTGATCTGTCCTATCTGAGCAGTATTCCCAATATGACGGTGATGTCACCCAAAAACAAGTGGGAGCTGGCAGATATGGTTCGGTTTGCCCTTTCGTATCAAGGACCCGTTGCTCTGCGTTATCCCAGGGGCGAAGCCTATGACGGCTATCAGGAGTTCCGTACGCCTTTAGCCTACGGCAAGAGTGAGGTGATATACCGGGAAGGGCAGATTGCGCTTATAAGCGTCGGCCATATGTTTGAGGCTGCGGTTGAAGTTCGGAATGCCTTGAAAAATCAGGGATATAGCTGTACTCTGGTGAACGCCCGGTTTGTGAAGCCCATTGATGAAGAGTTGATTGAGGATTTATGTCAGAATCACAGACTAATCGCAACGATTGAAGAGAATGTGCAGACCGGAGGCTTCGGAGAACATGTGATGGAATATGTGGGCAGAAAATACAGACATGCCAGGGTGCTTCCATTGGCTCTTCCCGATGATTATGTGGAGCATGGGAGTATTCAGGCTCTCAGAGAAGAGACGGGAATTGATGTGGCGTCTATGACTGAGAAGATTCTTAAGGCGTATGACAGACTGGCTGCGGTTGACCAAATCTGAGGATAATATAAATAACGGGAGTGATTATGAAGGAACGTTTAGATATATTGCTGGTGAAAAGGAAACTGGCTCCTTCCCGCGAGAAAGCTAAGGCTGTCATCATGTCGGGCAGCGTCTTTGTGGACGGGCAGCGCGAGGATAAGGCGGGGGCGGCGTTTCCGGAGGAAAGCGTGATTGAGGTGCGGGGCCGCACGCTTCCCTATGTAAGCAGGGGAGGGCTCAAACTCGAAAAAGCTCTTCAGAATTTTGACGTAGATGTGAAGGGCAAAGTCTGTACTGACGTAGGTGCATCCACAGGAGGCTTTACGGATTGTATGCTTCAGAACGGCGCTTTAAAAGTTTACGCGATTGATGTGGGAAGAGGACAGCTTGACTGGAAGCTTAGACAGGACGAGCGTGTTGTCTGCATGGAGAAGACGAATATCCGTTATGTGACGCCAGAGGATATTGGGGAACCGGTGGATTTTTCCTCTGTGGATGTTTCCTTTATCTCTCTTTCCAAAGTGCTTCCTGCAATTTGGAGCTATCTGCGCAGTCAGGGACAGGTGGTGGCTCTTATTAAGCCACAGTTCGAGGCAGGCCGAGAGAAGGTTGGAAAGAAGGGCGTTGTGCGTGAGAAGAGTACCCATGTGGAGGTAATCGAGGCGGTATTCGGATATGCGGTTCAGACAGGGTTTGATGTGTCAGAGCTTGATTTTTCTCCAATTCGCGGACCTGAGGGGAATATCGAATATTTGGCGCATCTTGTGAAATGCGAAGAAGGGCGGGGAAGCGCTGCCGGAGCGATAGATATCCGGCAGATTACAGACATGGCATTTGACACGCTTGCGAAGGAGCAATCATAATGATGGACAGGTTTTTAATTGTTACGAATGACGGAAAGGACAGGGAACAGACTGTGACCAGACAGGTGGTGGCGCTGCTTGAGTCGGCCGGCAAAGTCTGTACTTTATGTCAGAAGGACGAGAATAAGAAGATTGTCAGGTCTTCTGTGCCCGAGAAGGTCGACTGTGCAATTGTAATCGGGGGAGACGGGAGTCTGATAGAAGTGGCAAGGCTGTTCTGGGAGAAGGACATCCCTATTCTCGGTGTCAATATGGGAACTCTGGGGTATCTTACGGAGGTAGAAGTAGGGGGGATCGAGACGGCAATCCGGCAGCTTCTTTCAGGAGATTATGCGTTGGAGAGGCGCATGATGCTCAAAGGCATATTCGAGGACGGCCGGTCGGACGTCTCCCTTAATGATATTGTGGTGTCCAGAAAAGGGGAGCTGCACATCATACATTTCCGGTTATATGTAAACGGAGAGCTTTTGAACGACTATGAGGCAGACGGAGTGGTTCTTTCCACCCCTACGGGTTCGACGGCCTACAATCTGTCGGCAGGCGGTCCGATTGTGGAGCCTACGGCCAATCTCATCGTCGTCACGCCTATCTGTTCCCATGCGCTGAATACCAGAAGCATTGTATTGTCTTCCGAGGATGAGATCGTAATCGAGATCGGTCCAGGGCGTAATGGCTCTAAGGAAGAAGTCTATGTTGCATTTGACGGGGCAGATACGGTTTCCTTAAAGACGGGAGATAAGGTGATGGTGCGAAGGTCGGGCGCCTCCACTACCATGATAAAGTTAAGCAAGGTCAGCTTTTTGGAAACGCTGCGCGGGAAGATGAAAGGAAATTGACACCATGAAGGGAAACAGACATGCGAAAATCATTGAGCTAATCCACAAGAATAATATTGAGACCCAGGAGGAGCTGGCAGACTATCTGCACAGAGAGGGCTTTAACGTGACACAGGCGACGGTGTCCAGAGATATCCGGGACCTGAAGCTTACGAAGCTTCCGGGGCAGAACGGGAAACAGCGGTATGTGATTCATCAGAACGAGAGTTTCCTTAATGAAAAATATATTCGGGTGCTCAAGGACGGATTCGTCTCAATGGATATGGCACAGAATATTCTGGTTATCAAGACCGTATCCGGAATGGCGATGGCGGTATGCGCGGCAATCGACGCCATGAAGTGGAGCGAGGTTGTAGGGAGTATTGCCGGGGACGATACGATAATGTGTGCCATCCGAAGCGTGGAGGACACAGCGAAGGTGATGGATAAGATTGGCAGGATAGTCTTATAGGAGGCGGTATGTTACAGAATTTACATGTGAAAAATCTGGCGTTAATCGACGAGATTGAGGTAGAGTTTGGGGACGGGCTGAACATTATGACGGGTGAGACCGGGGCAGGAAAATCTATCATCTTAGGCTCGGTGAACCTTGCTCTTGGAGGAAGATATTCGAAGGATATCCTGAGGCAGGGAGCAGATTACGGACTGGTGGAGCTGTCGTTTCTGGTGGAAAACGAACAGCAGGTCCGTAAACTAAAGGAGCTTAGCGTCTATCCGGAAGAAGGAGTCGTGCTTTTAAGCCGGCGGCTGATGGCGGGAAGAAGCGTAAGCCGTATAAATGGAGAGACTGTTCAGACAGGGCTTCTAAGGGAAGTCGCTCAGATTTTGATTGACATTCACGGGCAGCATGAACACCAGTCGCTGTTGTATAAGAAGAACCATCTGGGCATTGTGGACGCCTTTTCCCGGGAGACGGTGGCTGAGGATAAGAGGAAGGTCCGGGAGGCATATAAAGAATACAAGGCCTGCGATAAGGAGATAAAGGAAAACGCATCGGACGAGGCGCAGCGCGCCAAGGAATTGGCGTTCCTTCAGTTTGAAGCAGAGGAAATCCGCGAGGCGGATTTAAAGCCGGGCGAGGACGAGGACTTAGAGACGCTCTACCGCAGGATGGCCAACAGTAAAGAGATTGCAGAAGGTGTGAATGAGGCCTATATCTATACCAGTGAGGGGAATGAGAATGCCAGCGAGAGTTTAAGCCGGGCTATTCATGCCATCTCCGGCATTGCAGGCTATGATGAGACGGCTTCGAATCTTTACGATCAGTTAGTGGAGATTGACAGCCTGTTAAATGATTTTAATCGAGAGCTGGCGGCCTATGGAAGCCAGTGTGATTTTTCGGAGGAAGATTTTCGTAATACAGAGAACCGTCTGAATGAAATCAACCGTCTGAAAACCAAGTACGGCGATTCCATTGAGAAAATTCTGGAATACTGCGCACAGCAGGAAAACCGGATTCAGATTTTAGAGGATTATGACCGTTATATGGAGGAGCTGAAGGAGAGATACGACGCACTTAAGGATAAGGTGAAGAAAACTGGAAAAACTTTGTCCGCTCTGCGGAAAAAGCAGGCGAAGGTTCTTGAAAAAGCCATAGAGGACGGTCTTAAGGATTTGAATTTTGAGAATGTTAAGTTTCAGATTCAATTTGCCCAGACTAAGGATTATACGGCAGAGGGTATGGACGAGGTGGAATTTATGATATCCCTGAATCCCGGCCAGCCCTTAAAGCCTTTGGCAAATGTGGCCTCCGGCGGAGAACTGTCCCGTATTATGCTTGCGATTAAATCCGTAATGGCCAAGCGGGACGAGATTGAGACTCTGATTTTTGATGAGATTGACGTAGGTATCAGTGGAAGGACGGCACAGAAGGTTTCTGAGAAGATGGCGGTGATTGGGCGCGGCCATCAGGTAATCTGCATCACCCATTTAGCGCAGATTGCGGCCATGGCGGACCATCATTTCCTAATCGAGAAGGCTACTTTGGGAGGCGATACAAGAACGGATATTCGTAAATTGAGTGAGCAGGAGTCTGTGACGGAGCTGGCGAGGATTCTAGGCGGTGCGAAGATTACCGACACTGTGCTAAAGAGCGCGGTAGAGATGAAGGAGCTGGCAAAACAGACGGTATCCGGGCAGGTGTAGAAGGTATTATTGTACAATTTGTGGTAAATCTGAGTAAATTCTCAGGAACTGTCACATAATAAGGTGGAAATCTGAATGTGAAAGTCGAGGTTTATGAAGATGAGAAAATACTGGTATCGCAGAATCCTAATCATGATTGTTACCTTTCTGATTGCAGTAGGAGGAGGCTATTATCTAATCGAATATCAGCAGAGCCGGCTGAAAGCTGAGGTCAACGCGGCTACCTCTTCGGAAAATATGGTGATTCCCGGAGGGATGCCTATCGGTATCTACTTAGAGACAGAGGGCGTGATGGTGCTTGGAACGGATTCTATCACGGCGGAGGACGGCATGGATTATGAACCGGCTGCCAACCTTGTGAAAGCGGGGGACTATATCGTTGCCTTAAACGAGCAGGCCATCCATGACAAGTCAGAGCTTGTGGAGACGGTAAAGGAATTGGGAGACGAGGATATCATTCTGCGGGTGCGCAGAGAAGAGCAGTATATGAACATTCGAATGAAACCGGTACGGTTAAATGCCAGAGAATGTAAGCTTGGTATCTGGGTGCGGGATAATGCCCAAGGGCTTGGGACCGTAACATTTCTGAACACAAACAGCCGGTTCGGTGCCCTAGGACACGGGATTCATGACGTAGATACCAATGCTCTGCTTGAAATTCACAACGGCAGGGTTTATGAGACCAGCATTCGGGATATCCAGAAAGGGCAGGACGGTACTCCGGGCGGCATGGAGGGGATTATTGTCTATAACAACTACAATGTGCTGGGAAAGATTACTCAAAATACGGACTGCGGAATCTTCGGCACCATTGACAGAATCGACTCTCTCTTTGCGGACCAGACTCCCATAGAGACGGCCGTAAAAGATGAGATTGTGGAGGGGCCGGCCACCATCCGCTGTGCCGTAGAAGGAACGGTGAAGGAATATGAAATTCGTGTTACAAAAATCGACAGGAATACCAGTGAAGTCAACAAAGGAATCGTGATTGAAGTGACGGATAATAAGCTGCTTTCCGTGACGGGAGGAATCGTGCAGGGCATGAGCGGAAGCCCGATTATTCAGAATGGGAAGCTTATCGGCGCTGTCACCCATGTGTTTGTCCATGACGCCACCAAGGGCTATGGCATATTTATAGAAGATATGATGAAAAATGTCGAATAGTAAAACAACTGTCGAAAATGCTCAAAATTTTACGACAGCAATTTCTTGTTTTTCTATGTGCCAGACTTTATAATCAAACTCGACAGTTTTTGATGTTAGGAAAGGAGGCATTGCGTAAAATGAGAGAGATTAACGTGGCTATAGCCGACGACAATGAAAGAATTCTAGACTTGCTTGGCGAAATCATAAGCAATGACGAGGAATTAAAGCTGGTGGGAAAGGCGAATAACGGGGAGGACATGTATCATCTAATCAAAGAGAAGCAGCCTGACGTTGTTCTGCTTGATCTCATCATGCCCAAGATGGACGGCCCTACCGTCAAGGTGCATCTTAAATCAGGGTACCGTGTAATGCTTTACCAGCCCGAAAACAATTAAACCACTTAAATCCAACGTAAAAAATGAAACTGAAAACATTTATTCTTTCCGCCATCGCCGTC